>JAGPJJ010000102.1:0-3078 GCA_018054505.1 Prevotella sp. | reverse complement strand
GTCCAGCAATGAAGTTATTTCCTAAGATAGACTCACGACGCTTAATTGCAGGGTTGTTGGCTAGCATCTTATCAACTTGTGCAACAATTTGTTTTGTACGTTCCTGGCTTGTTCCCGGTGAAGCAGAAATAGTAACAAAGAGTGTTCCCATATCCTCATCAGGTACAAGACCTGTCTTAGTTGTTGCCATTGTTATCACCAAAGCAGCAATACCAAGAACTACAGCACCACCTACAACCAAATAATGGTTGATAATCCATTGTACACCTTTCTTATACTTATTTGTAATCTTATCAAACTGATGATTAAATCCGTCATGGAAACGGCTTACAAAAGTAGTCTTCTTCTCACTATGTTCATCATCCTCATGAGGTTTCAGGAACATTGCACAAAGTGCAGGAGAAAGTGTAAGTGCATTAAGGGAAGAAATCACGATAGAAATAGCCATCGTAACACCAAACTCACGATAGAATGTTCCAGAAGTTCCACCCATGAAAGATACAGGCACAAACACAGCCGCCATTACCAATGTGATTGATATGATAGCTCCAGAAATCTCGTTCATAGCATCAATAGATGCTGTGAGGGCACTCTTATAACCTTGGTCCAACTTGGCATGAACCGCCTCCACCACGACTATGGCATCATCCACCACTATGGCTATCGCAAGCAGCAACGCGGACAGTGTCAGTAAGTTGACGGAGAATCCAAATGCCCACAAGAAGAAGAAGGTACCAATCAACGCTACAGGAACCGCAACCATTGGAATCAATGTTGAACGGAAATCCTGAAGGAATATGTAAACCACAATAAACACAAGTGCCAATGTGATAAACAAAGTAAATACTACTTCGTGAATAGAAGCGAATAAGAATTCTGTTACGTCCAGCTCAATTGTATACTCAAGTCCTGGTGGGAAACTCTTCTTTGCCTCTTCCAAAGTTTTCTTAACATCTGAAGCAATTTGGGTAGCATTTGAACCGGCAACCTGATTTACCATACCAAGTACGGCTGGATGTCCATTATTGAGCAAGTTTACATTATACTGTAAACCACCAAGTTCTACCTTTGCTACATCACCCAACTTCAATGTCTGACCATTTACTGAACTTGAAATAACGATATTCTCATAATCAGGAATTGTCTTTAAACGTCCCTTATAACGAAGCACATATTCATAGGCCATATCGCTGTTCTCGCCAAATTTACCTGGCGCAGCTTCAATATTCTGTCCATCAAGAGCTTTTGTAATGTCAGAAGGAATAAGTCCGTACTCCTTCATCTTATCTGGCTTCAGCCATATACGCATAGAATAAGTACGAGTACCCGGAATCTGAATATCTCCTACACCATTTATACGTTTCAACTGAGGGATAACGTTGATAAGTGCATAGTTGGTAACAAACTGGTCATCATAACGTCCGTCCTCTGTAGTAAGAGAGAACATAATAACGTATGAAGACTGACGTTTAGACACCGTTACACCAGCACGAGTAACCTCGGCAGGCAACAATGCCTGAGCCTGCTGTACACGGTTCTGCACGTTAACCTGCGCCATATTGGCGTCGGATCCCTGCTTGAAGTACACAGTAATCTGTGCCATACCATCATTGGTGGCAGAAGATGTCATGTAAGTCATGTTCTCAACACCATTGATACTCTCTTCAAGAGGAGTAACAACAGAGTTTAGCACCGTCTGTGCGTCAGCACCCGTATAAGTGGTGGTAACAGAAATTGTAGGCGGTGCGATATCTGGATACTGCTCGATTGGCAGCGATATCAGTCCTATAGTACCCAACAATACAAACAAGATGGAAATCACCGTTGAAAGTACAGGGCGCTTTATAAAGTTAGTTAATGTCATATATAACTATTCTCTTTTTATGATTTTTACTTGCCTTTCATAGCATCAACAAATCCCTTTGCTGTACTCTGCTTTGCAGCGAGTTTAGCGGCATCGTCGATTTTCTTCTCATACTGAGCTTCTGTGATAGGCTTTATCTTCATACCGTCAGAAAGTTTGGTAATACCCTTTGTTACAATACGATCACCTACGCTCAATCCTGATGTTACGATATAAGTCTTTCCATCATTCTGTGGATTAACTGTAATTTCAGTGTATTTCACCTTATTATCAGCACCAAGCTTATATACGAATATCTTATCCTGAACTTCAGAACATGCTTCTTGAGGAATCTTTATTGCGTGATTGTCATTAGTAGGGATTACGATCTGTCCAGCACCACCACTCTTCAAAAGTTTCTCAGGATTAGCGAAATGCGCAATAAGTGAAATTGAACCTGTAGTAGCATCAATAACACCGCTCATCTTTACAACCTTACCTGGGTGATTATATGTAGTACCATCAGCCAACTGGAGTTTTACCATTGGCATAGAAGAAATGGCTGCGCTTACACTTCCTGCAGTCTTAGTGATATTAAGGATATCACTTTCAGACATAGAGAAGAACACTTCCATTGTGCTAATATTAGACACTGTAGTAAGTGGCTGTGCATTTGAAGAACTAACCAAAGCACCAACCTTGAAAGGAAGACTTCCTACTACACCGTTAGAAGGACTCTTAACCTGACACCAACTTAGTGTTTCACGTGCTGAAGCCAAAGAAGCCAAAGCCTGAGCTAAAGAAGCCTTTGCTGTGGCATAAGAGTTTTGAGCAGTAGAAAGCTCATACTGTCCAATCACATTCTTTGCAAAAAGTTTCTTATTATTTTCAAAAGTAAGTCTTGCTGTGTTCAGTTGTGCACGTGCTGTATTCACACCAGCCTGCGCCTGACGAACAGAAGCACGATATGTCTCACTGTCAATTGTAAACAATACCTGACCGGCAGAAACTGTCTGTCCTTCATGTACGTATACATTTGTTATAAAACCCGAAACTTTAGGACGAACTTCTACATCCTGAATACCTTTAATAGTGGCTGGGTAAGTAGTTTGTAATGATGCATCAGAAGCACCTACAGAAACTACAGCAAACTCATCATCGCCAAACTTTGGCATACCACCGCCCCCATGACATGCTGTGAGGGAACTTGCGATTGCCAAAATAAATAAACCATT
>JAGPJJ010000010.1:7131-23220 GCA_018054505.1 Prevotella sp. | reverse complement strand
TTTAATATTTAAAAATGAATCTGATTTTTATTTAAGTGAATTAAATGTGTTGTCAATAATCATATCAATCACGTCTTTAATATGTTTCCAGCCCGCATCCTGATCAATTCTAATGCCATTATATACATTGCAATAGTCTTCGAGCATAGCCAAGTATGTTATAGATGATGTGATTAATGTAGCTATACCTGCAAGATTCTGAGGCTCGCACATCATGATTCTTGATATATTGGCAATGATTTCGTTGCCAGCTACTTCACGTTGTCGTCTCACCACTTCAATAATATTATTATTGCTTGATAATTCCCAGCGATATAGGCGTCTTAGCACAGAGTTGGTTCTTAATTGTATCACCATTTTGTGAAAGACATTTTTAAGAAATGCAGGTATCTCATCCTTTTCAGGAAACTTATTTGGGAAGTTAAGCCAAAAATCGTTCTTGCGAATAAAGGCAGTAATGAGTCCGTCGATTGAACCAAAGTAGCGATAAATCAAGATCTTTGAAACGCCAGATTTAGCGGCTACAGCATTGATACCGATCTTTTCAAAACCGTTTTCTTCAATCATCTGTCCGATCGCCACAATCAGTTTGTTTTCTGTGGCCTCTCTATCGTGCTCTATATTTCCTGTTTTAATCATAAAAATGCTAATGTTACTAACTGGGAACAAAAGTAACTTGTTTTATCGTAAGTACCAAATAAAACGGAAGATAATTATGTTTTATTGACAGTTCTCAGAAGTGGCGATAGATGAAATTAACATCAGCAATAGATAAAATAAATCAAATATATTTTGATTTATGTTTGACTTACACTATCTTTACCACCAATTAACATAGGCTGCATCTGGGAAAGCCAAAATTAAAACAAGTTTTTATTTTTGAATTTCCACTCATTTGCGCTATTCTTATAGGAGGACTATTTAAATATATATAATTATGTCAAAAGTAAAATTTCAAGGAAGTCCAGTTGAGTTGACTGGCAATCTTCCAAAAGTTGGAGAAAAAGCACCAAAGTTTGGTGGAGTAAAGGCAGATTTGAGCGTCGCTCATATTGGTGATTTCATTGGCAAGAAAGTTGTTCTTAACTTCTTCCCAAGTCTTGACACACCAGTTTGTGCAAACTCTGTAAGACGTTTTAATAAGGAGGCATCATCTTTACCTAACACAGTTGTTCTTTGCGTTAGTAAGGACTTACCATTTGCACAGTCACGTTTCTGTACTACAGAAGGTCTGGAAAATGTAGTGTCTCTTTCTGCATTCCGTTGCAATTGTCTTGAAGACAATTATGGTCTAGGCATTACAGAAGGTCCTTTGAAAGGTCTTTTAGCACGTGCAGTTGTAATTGTTAATGAGGAAGGTAACATCATCTATGAGGAATTAGTTGATGAAATTACAAACGAACCAAACTATGAAGCTGCTTTGGCTGCTATAAAATAATCGTAGTTAGTTGTTAACGAATAAGAGAGAGGTCTAGCATTATGCTTTAATGTTTTTCCTCTCTCGTTTTGTTATATCCTCTTAATTTTCTGCTTTGCAACATAATATGGTGCATTTTCCAATGAATAGAATTGGAATAATGAAAAAAAAATATTTAATTTGCATCTATGAAAGTTATACATTATTTGGTATCAGTTTGGCGATTTTATCGCGATGGGTTCCGCAATATGACTTGGGGACGCACTCTGTGGCTCGTGATTATTATCAAACTGTTCATCATATTTGTTGTATTACGAATATTCTTCTTCCATCCAGCATTGAGTGGCATGAGCGAGAAAGAAAAACAAAATACGGTGGGAGAGAACCTTATACGACAGATAAAATAGGAAAAAAATTAAATTTTAAACGATAATCTATATGTTAGACACTTCACTAATAGACTGGTCGAGAGCACAATTTGCTTTAACGGCTTGCTATCATTGGCTGTTTGTTCCATTGACACTTGGTTTAGCTGTCATTATGGGAACGATGGAAACGCTTTATGTAATTAAAAAGGATGAATTCTGGAAACGTGCCGCACGGTTCTGGATGAAACTATTTGGTATAAACTTTGCCATCGGTGTGGCAACGGGAATTATACTGGAATTTGAATTCGGCACGAACTGGAGTAATTACTCATGGTTTGTTGGTGATATTTTTGGCGCACCTTTGGCTATAGAGGGTATTTTGGCTTTCTTTATGGAAGCTACTTTTATTGCAGTCATGTTCTTTGGCTGGAATAAAGTCAGCAAAAGTTTTCATCTTACTTCCACTTGGCTCACGGGCATAGGTGCAACCTTGTCGGCTTGGTGGATATTGGTTGCTAATGCTTGGATGCAGCATCCTGTGGGAATGGTGTTCAACCCAGTTACCGTGCGCAATGAAATGACTGATTTCTCGGCTGTCGCTTTTTCAGCTGCACCTGCCATGAAATTTCTTCATACCGTTAGCAGTGGTTGGTTGACAGGATGTGTATTCGTGATAGGAGTAAGTTGTTGGTTCTTATTAAAGAAACGAGAACAGCCTATGGCAAAAGCCAGCATAAAAGTTGCTGCTATAATTGGAATCATCTCTGCCTTATTTGTTATATTTACAGGTGATCAGTCGGGATTGCAGATGGCGAAAAACCAACCGATGAAACTGGCTACTGCCGAGGGATTGATGGATGGCGGACAGAAAGTTCCGTTTTCTGTTGTGCCTGGTGTGAAAATTCCAGGTATGCTTTCTGTTCTTGCAACACATGACATGAATGGTTATGTGCCAGGTATCAATGATTTGATTAATGGATATACTGATCCTGTGACTGGCGAAAAGCATTTGTCGGCAGATGCAAAAATCGCAAAGGGAAGACTGGCTTTGAATGCCTTCAAGGATTTTAAGAAATATGAGAAGACCGACAAAAAACGAAAAGATGAAGCACAGGTCGTGTTGAACCAGAATATGAAATACTTTGGTTATGGCTATATTAAAGATAAGCATGAGTTGATACCAGCTGCCCATCTTCATTTGGTATATTGGGCTTTCCGTGTGATGGTTGGAGTCGGAGTGCTGCTATTTATTGTCATGGTTTTGATGTTATGGTATGGGCACAAAGATAAATTAGAAAACAACCGATGGTTACTATATACTGCACTAGGATCAGTTCCTTTGGTGTGGATAGCAGGTCAGTGTGGTTGGATTCTCACTGAAGTAGGTCGCCAACCTTGGGCGATACAGGATTTGTTACCGCTGTCTGCTGCCGTTTCAGGTGTAGAAAGCGGTTCGGTTGTAATTACATTCTTCCTGTTCTTGTTGCTGTTTACAGCTTTGCTAATTGCGGAATTGACAATCTTGTTGAAAGCCATTCGCAAGGGACCAGAGCCTATTGTTGAATCAAAATAAAAACTTTGCCTTATGATAACTTATGAATTTCTCCAGCAATATTGGTGGTTAGTAATTTCTCTATTGGCGGGATTACTGGTTTTTTTGATGTTTGTGCAAGGTGCCAACTCTCTAATCTTTGCTGCAGGAAGAACGGAAGAGGAAAAAGTGCTTATTGTGAATTCCACTGGACGTAAATGGGAATTTACTTTTACTACATTGGTGACATTCGGTGGTGCTTTCTTTGCATCGTTCCCTTTGTTTTATAGTACTAGTTTTGGTGGAGCCTATTGGGTATGGATGCTGATATTAGTCAGTTTCGTATTGCAGGCTGTATCGTATGAATTTCAATCAAAACCAGGCAATATATTTGGAACGAAAACATACCGTCGTTTTCTTGTCTTCAATGGTGTGTTTGGACCGTTCTTGATTGGCGTTGCCGTGGCAACATTCTTCAATGGATCAAACTTTATTGTAAACAAGGCTTCAATGGGACTGGTAGACAACAACACAATCAGCTATTGGGCAAACGCATCACATGGTCTTGACGCATTACTGAATCCATGGAATTTGATTTTTGGATTTGCCGTGATGTTTCTTTCTCGTATGGAGGGTGCATTGTATATGATCAACAATATCTTTGACAAAGAATTACAAGGTCGCCTGCGTTTACAGCTTTTGCGTGACACAATTCCTTTCTTGATTTTGTTCTTGGCATTTCTTGGACATGTGTTGTTGAAAGATGGATATGGGGTAAGTGCAGCAGGCGTGATTAGTATGGTTCCATATAAGTATGCCTTAAATTTATGGCAAATGCCGGTGGTCACTGTTGTATTCCTCGTAGGTGTTGTGTTGGTGTTGTATGGAACAATACGCAGTATCATTTCTAAAACGTATTTCCGCGGCATTTGGCATGTCGGCATTGGCAGTACATTAACAGTGATTGCGTTGTTCTTGATAGTAGGTTACAACAACACTGCTTATTATCCATCCAATGCAGACTTGCAAAGTTCGCTATATCTTGGTAATAGTTGTTCTAGTCAATTCACATTGCAAGTAATGTCTATTGTCTCTATACTTGTGCCGTTTGTGTTAGCATATATTGTCTATGCATGGCACGCTATTGATAAGAAGTCTTTGACAAAAGATGAATTGAAAGAAGGCGGACAACTGTACTGATAATGTAGGCAGTTGTATTATATGTGCTCGATGTGAAACATTGAGCATTAGGTTCTTCGTAACTTTTGGTGATTTCGACCTGTTATTTATTGACGCACGAAAAAATCGTGCAAGTAATAATAAATAATGTAGGAGAACAATCAAAAGTTATGAAGAACCTTTTTTTTATTGACTATAAACCATAAAGATGTGAAAGCAGAACCTTTATTCCTATAAAAATTAGGATAACACCTCCCAATAGTTCTGGTTTTAGTTTTTTGGTAATCGGTTTGCCGAATTTTACTCCCAGTAGTACGCCGATTATAGACATGACAAACGAAACGAAACCTATTATCAACAAAGGGCAGGTAAGCATTTTGATATTTGAGAAACCTGTGCAAGCGAAAGATATGCCAACAGCAAGAGCATCAATACTTGTAGCAATGGCGAGAACAACCTGAGTTTTCAATTTGCGTGGTTTAATTTTCTTTTCTTCTTCTGGGAGGAAAGATTCTCTGATCATTCTGCCACCCAAAAAAGCAAGTAAGCCAAATGCAATCCAATGATCAATATTCTCAAGATAAGATGTAAAGGTGCTCACTCCAAGCCAACCTATTAACGGCATGGCTGCCTGAAAGAGACCAAAAAGAAAAGCCATTCTTATCATCATTTTCCCTAAGTGTTTCTTCACGATGATGCCACTTGCTATAGATACGGCAAAACAATCCATGGCTAGTGCCAACGCTAAAAACCAGATGTCGAGTTGATTCATATATGATAATATTTTTATTGCAATATTATGGTTCTAAAATAATCTCTTAACACTCCCTTATATTGATTCTGACTGTCGGCGCAGAGGATGATAACTTGTCGCCCATCAGATAACTTAGGGCCAAGGCACATTCCTTCGTAATTGGCAAATTTGTAACTCGCAAGTTGTAGCGAAGTACGCCATGAGCATACTAGCTGTTTGGAAGGATTACCTGGAACAATACGAAAGATACGGTTTTGCACCCAGCTACCTAATTTGATAGAAGTAATATATAGTTCACGTTCAAGAGCGAGTAGGGAAGAATCGTTGAGGGAAAGCAGTTCAGAAACGCCATAAGCATGTCGGTTTAGCGGAGCATCGTCAGGCTTAATTGGTTTCTCAATAAAATATGGAAATTCTTTTTCTTCAGTAAGATCCATATTCAATTGTTTTAATCGTAGCATGGAACAACTGTCACCTATAAGTGGTGACTCATTAATGGTAAAGAGTTTGTTGCGTGTCTTATCGTAAGCTAAGCTCTCAATACTTTTATTTGGAATGCAATGCTTCTTATAATCTGTGATTTCAGCAGTGCGGATAACTTCTTTTAAATTCACATCATATTCAATGATGCTAGATGAACCCTCGTTGCCTATATAAATATGATTTGTAGAGGGATTAAAGGCTATTGCCTCTTGATCAAGATTACCCCCATTAAGATTGACAAATTCATTATTTGTTATATTGGTTATTTCGCCATTATTATTGATGTCAATATGAAGAATATAGTAGCCTTCGTTATCACCCTTATCTGATACGACTGCATAATCACCATTACCAATATTGGCAATGCCACTATAGTTGCCAGGAGGGATGGCAGGAAAATAATGTTGTGGCATAATACGAACTGAATAATAATCTTTCGATAGTTCTTGTCCCTGAATAGAAATGCTCAGTAATGTTATTATGCAGAATAGAATATATTTTTTCATATTCGATAGTCTGTTGTCTCCCTTTATCGTATTTACTGAAGAAACGGTGCAAAGATAATAAAAAAATCCTGATATGGACTGTTGGTATTTACTTTTTAATGAATTTGTTTATTAAAAAAATAGCAAAGATGCAATATAAAATTATATCTGACGTTATTATATAGATTTTAAATAAATATCCATCAAACTGAAACTTCCAATGAGGTTAATTATGATTAAATCTTATATATAAGATGTTGTGATATCAAATAAAATTATTACCTTTGCAAGCCTTTTAGTAGGGTGTGAATACGTATATTACTGATTATCAGAAAGTTAAGAATAAGAATTAGGTAAAAGGATGAGACAGCTAAAAATTCAGAAGAGTATTACAAACCGTTCAAGCGAAGCCTTGGATAAGTATCTCGTTGAGATCGGACGTGCGCCACTTATTTCTATTGATGAAGAAATAGATCTTGCACAGAAAATCAGGAAGGGCGGTACAGAAGGTGCTCGTGCCAAAGAGAAACTTGTTACAGCGAACTTGCGATTTGTTGTTTCTGTTGCAAAGCAGTATCAACATCAAGGACTTTCACTTACCGACCTTATTGATGAAGGTAATATTGGTCTTGTGAAGGCTGCCGAGAAGTTTGATGAAACTCGTGGATTTAAGTTTATCTCTTATGCCGTTTGGTGGATTCGCCAAAGCATACTTCAGGCTATTGCAGAGCAGAGCCGTATTGTTCGTTTGCCATTGAATCAGGTTGGTTCATTAAACAAAATCAATCGTGAAATCAATAAGTTTGAGCAAGAATTTCAGCGTAAACCATCATTGTCTGAGCTTTCTTCTGTAACAAAGATTGAGGAAGAAAAGATAGACCAAAGTCTGATGGCAGACAGCCACCATGTAAGTATTGACGCACCTTTCCAGGATGGCGAAGATAATAGTATGGTTGATATTATGGCAGGTGGCGACGATAGTCGTACTGACCGTCAGGTAGATCACGAATCAATGGCTTTAGAATTGGAATCAGTTTTGAAGAAGGTTCTTAAGGATCGTGAAATAACAATTATACGTGAATGCTTTGGAATAGCATGTCACGAAAAAGGACTTGAGGAAATAGGAGATCAATTAGGACTTACGCGTGAGCGTGTGAGACAGATACGAGAAAAGAGTATTGCTAAGTTGCGAGACAGTGGCTATGCAAAAATCTTAATGAAGTATCTTGGTTAAAACTAATTTACGATATGATAGATAAGAGAAGCCTGGTCTTCTCTTATTTTTTTTGAGGCTAAGGGGACTAATTAATAGGGAAGTTGTCGAATAGGTGAGCTAATAAAACAAACTAATATATCAAACAAACTAATATATCAAACAAACTAATTAAGACAAAACTATGATTAAAGATGATACAAATTCATTTCATGTGGTCGATGAAGGCTTTGGGATGAAAGAAGCAATTTTGGAGGCTAAGAAATGTTTAAATTGCAAGACTCCATTATGTAGAAAAGGATGTCCGATAGGAAATGACATTCCTGATTTTATTCATGCCTTAAGTATGGGTAATATGGGAGATGCCATGAGTATCATAAATAATAAAAGTAATCTTCCTGCTATTTGTGGTCGTGTATGTCCGCATGAAAAGCAATGTCAAGGGCATTGTGTGTTAAACAAGAAAGGAGAACCTATACAAATTGGCAAACTAGAACAGTTTATCGCAGACTTTGATACAAACATGAGTCTTATTCGTCAAAAATTGCCACAGAAAGATCGTGGAAAAATAGCTGTTATCGGTTCAGGACCAGCAGGACTAACCGTTGCAGGAGATTTGGCAAGACAAGGCTTTAAAGTAACTATTTTTGAGGGACAAAGCGAACCCGGCGGTGTGCTGATGTATGGAATACCAGAATATCGTTTGCCAAAGAAGGTAGTTCGTGCTGAAATATCAAAGATAGAAGCTTTGGGTGTAAACTTTGAATGCAATACGCTCGTTGGTGAAAATGGACTGAATGTAGATAGCTTGTTCAGACTAGGATATGATGCGATATTTATGGGAACAGGAACAGCCGTTCCGCAGAATATGGACAGTACCCCAGGTGCAAAACTTCATGGTGTGAGCCAAAGTACATATTTCCTTCATAATGTGAGTAGTTACAATGAGGGTGCTATCGGTAGAAATATGGTGCCATTGAAAAAAGGAGATAAAGTGGGAATTGTTGGTTGTGGAAATGTAGCTATGGATGCAGCCCGCACCGCGATACGTCTTGGTGCAGATGTTACAATCTTGTATCGTCGTACACAGGAAGAGATGCCGGCAATAAATTCGGAATATGAAGACGCCTTAAAAGAAGGCGTGAAGTTTGAATGGGAAACAAGCGTAGAAGAATTCATTGAAGGAAAGAAAGGACGCCTTGCTGAATGCAGACTGAAAACTCCGGATGGTGAGCGTATTGAAAAATTTGACCGTATATATCTGGCCATCGGAAGCAGACCTGCCAACAGAATTGTTAGCACAACTGGTGGTATTGAGGTAGACGAAAAAGGATATGTGAAAGTTGTAGAACGACCATGCGGAATGACTACCCGAAGAGGTGTCTTCGCTGGAGGTGACGTGGTACATCGTCCGCAGACAGTAGTACTCGCCATGAAAGCCGCAAAGAACGTTGCTCAAGGTATTGCAGAGTATGTGGATGCTATGAAACTGCTTGAAGTTGCTAAAAAAGTTGAAGAAGACCATAACGCTGACAAATAAAACACAATTTTTTGTCATTTTCGTATTGTCTGTCAGTAGTTTTTAGTAACTTTGCCGTCAAATATATTAATATATTCAAATAATGGCTGAAATAAAGACAATTAAGACCGCTTTGATCTCGGTCTTCCACAAGGATGGTTTAGATAAATTACTAGCTAAACTGAATGAAGAAGGTGTTAAATTTCTGTCCACAGGCGGTACTCAGAAGTTCATCGAGTCACTGGGTTACGAATGTCAGACAGTAGAGAGCGTAACAACTTATCCTTCAATACTCGGAGGTCGTGTAAAGACTTTGCACCCAAAGGTATTTGGTGGAATTCTTGCACGTCGTGAGAATGAAGGTGATATCGCTCAGATGAAGGAGTATGAAATTCCTTCTATTGACCTAGTCGTTGTTGATCTCTATCCTTTTGAGCAGACTGTCGCAAGTGGTGCATCAGAAGCAGATATTATTGAAAAAATTGATATAGGTGGAATATCTTTGATTCGTGCTGGAGCAAAGAATTTCAAGGATGTTGTCATCATTCCTAGTAAGGCAGAATATTCTGTATTACTTGATATTCTTAATAAAAAGGGCGCGAATACAGATATAGAAGATCGCAAGATGTTTGCTGAGCGTGCTTTTGGTGTTAGTAGTCATTATGATACAGCAATCCATAACTGGTTTGTTAAATAATTAAACAAATATGGGATTTTTTTCTTTTATTCAGGAAATAGCAATGGACCTCGGAACAGCCAATACTATCATCATCAGTGATGATAAGATTGTTGTTGATGAACCATCTGTTGTTGCCCTAGACCGTCGCACGGACAAGATGATTGCCGTAGGTGCGAAGGCAAAAATGATGTATGAGAAGACTCACGATAACATACGTACCATTCGTCCTTTGCGTGATGGTGTTATCGCAGACTTTACTGCTTGTGAGCAGATGATGCGTGGACTAATCAAAATGGTTCATTCAGGCAGCCGCTTGTGGTCTCCTTCTCTTAGAATGGTTATCGGTGTTCCTTCTGGTTCAACAGAGGTTGAGTTGCGTGCCGTACGTGACAGTGCCGAGCATGCCGATGGACGTGATGTCTATTTGATTTTCGAGCCAATGGCAGCAGCTATCGGTATCGGTATAGACGTTGAGGCTCCAGAAGGTAACATGATTGTTGATATCGGTGGTGGTAGTACTGAAATAGCAGTAATATCTCTTGGCGGTATTGTTAGCAATAATTCAATTCGCACAGCAGGTGATGATCTTACAGCTGATATTCAGGAATATATGAGTCGTCAGCATAATGTAAAGGTCAGTGAGCGTATGGCTGAGCGTATTAAGATCCATGTAGGTTCTGCTCTTACAGATCTTGGTGCAGAGGCTCCTGAGGACTTTGTAGTACATGGTCCTAACCGTATCACAGCACTTCCAATGGAAGTTCCTGTATGCTATCAGGAAGTTGCTCATTGTCTGGATAAGACTATTGCAAAGATTGAAAATGCTGTTCTTTCAGCACTTGAGAATACACCTCCAGAGCTTTATGCTGACATCGTAAAGAACGGTATCTATCTTAGTGGTGGTGGTGCTTTGCTTCGTGGCTTAGACAAGCGACTCACAGACAAGATAAATATTCCATTCCACATTGCCGAAGATCCATTGCACAGTGTAGCAAAGGGTGCTGGCATTGCACTTAAGAATGTTGATAACTTCTCATTCCTAATGAGATAATATATAGATGTGAGGTGTTGATAGACTTGTATTCTCAAGTTGTCAACACCTAACATTTAACTCCAAATTCAGATATGCGTAACCTTCTTGATTTTCTGACAAAATATAATCACTGGTTTCTCTTTATTCTGTTAGAGGTGATAAGTTTTGTTCTTCTCTTTCAGTTTAATAGTTATCAGGGCAGTGTGTGGTTTTCTTCAGCCAATGCTGTTACGGGAAAGGTATATGAGGCGGAATCTGAGATTGGTTCATATTTTAAGTTGTCAAAGATCAACGAGGAACTTACTCAACGAAATTTATATCTTGAGCAAAGACTCCGAGAACTACATCAACAGATAGGTGATTCCGTTAGTGATTCTATCATGGAAAATAGTAGGATCTTGAAAAGTTTGCAGCCTTTCAGACTTATTCCTGCTAAAGTGATAACAAACTCTGTTGAAAAGCATGACAACCTTATAACCATCAATAAAGGCCAAGCTGATGGTGTGAAAAAAGATATGGGAGTTGTTTCGGGAAATGGTGTTGTAGGTATCGTATATCTTACTTCTGCACACTATTCTGTTGTTATTCCTGTACTTAATTCACAGTCAAATATTAGTTGCGTTATTCAGGGACGCGGCTATTTCGGTTATCTCCACTGGACAGGTGGTGATGCTTCGCAAGCTTATGTAGATGATGTGCCACGCCATGCTCATTTTAAGTTGTATGATTATGTCGTGACAAGTGGATATTCTTCTGTATTCCCAGCAGGAATTATGGTAGGAAGAATAAGACACGTATATAATTCTGCCGATCAGATGTCGTATAGACTTAAGATAAAACTCTCGACAGATTTTGGAAGACTGCGTGATGTCTGTGTTATTGATAACAGAGTAATGAATGAAAGACTTCAGGTGTTACGTGCTGCGCAGGATTCGATAAAGACTAAAGAAGAAAAATAACAGAGTATAAAGTTATGAATATTCAGTTGCTAAAAGGTATTTTTTCCTTTGCCATATTATTATTAGTACAGGTGATGGTGTTGAATCATATTCATTTCTTCAACTGCGCCACCCCTTTGCTTTATGTATATATGGTATTGCTATTTCCACGCAATTATCCGCGCTGGGCTGAATTACTGTTATGCTTTGTAATGGGATTTATTGTAGATGTATTTTCTGACACTCCAGGCGTGTCAATGGCATCAATGACCCTTTTAGGACTCTTGCAACCTACTGTGTTGAGCACATTTATGCAACGTGATAGTGCTGACGACTTGAAACCGTCAATGCGTAGTATGGGCACATATAAGTTTGGATATTATGCCATTATGATGGTTCTAATATATTGCGTCACATTCTTTTCTCTTGAGACGTTTAATTTCTTCAATTGGCTGCAGTGGATAGAGAGTGTTGTGGGTAGCACAATCCTTTCAGTCATATTGATATTAGCGATAGAAAATTTCCGTTCAAAATGATTTAGTCTTTGATGGCGTTTTGTGGAATTTCCATTTAATTAAAATTACTGTACGGTGAAAGATTTTAATCTTGAAAACAGACGTTATGTCATTGGTGGAGTGGGTATAGCTATTGTGCTCATTTATACCCTTCGTTTGTTTACTCTGCAATTGCTTAGTGACGACTATAAGAAGAATGCCGACAGTAATGCATTTTTAAAGAAAATTGAGTTTCCTTCACGTGGTACGATTTATGACCGTAATGGTAAGTTGATGGTTTATAACCAGCCTGCTTATGATATTATGGTTGTGATGAATGAAGCCCGTGGACATTTGGATACGCTTGAATTTTGCTCAGCTTTGGGAATTACCAAAGAAGAGTTTATCACGCGTATGAAAGATATTAAGGACCGAAATAAAAATCCAGGGTATAGTCGCTTTACACAGCAACTTTTTAAAAGGCAGCTTTCCGACAAGGAATTCAGTGTATTCCGAGAAAAGATGTTCCGCTTCCCAGGATTCTATGTTCAGAAACGTAGCATTAGACAATATGAATATCCCTATGCAGCCCATGTTTTGGGTGATATAGGTGAGGTGTCTGATGCAGATATAGAAGAAGATAATTATTATCAGCCGGGTGATTATATCGGAAAACTTGGTGTTGAGAAGGCATACGAGAATCAGTTGCGCGGTGAAAAGGGAGTTCAGATACTTCTTCGTGATGCTCATGGACGAATTCAAGGTAGCTATCAGAATGGAAAATTTGATACCAAACCTGTTGCCGGTAAGGATTTAACACTAAGTATTGATGTGAAATTACAAGCTCTTGCAGAAAGAATGCTACAAGGTAAGATTGGTAGTGTTGTTGCGATAGAACCTTCAACAGGTGAAGTGCTGGCACTTGTATCTTCTCCTACCTATGATCCACGAACACTTGTGGGACGAATGAGAAGCAAAACGCATCGTGCCTTGTCACGAAATGTATGGAAACCACTTTTGAATCGTGCTATCATGGGACAGTATCCTCCAGGTTCTACATTCAAGACAACACAGGCATTGACATATCTCACTGAAGGAATTATCACACCATCGACAATGTTTCCTTGTAATCATGGATTCTCTTATCACGGATTGCATGTAGGATGTCATGGTCACCCATCTCCATTAAACCTGATTGATGCGATAAGTACATCATGTAACGGATATTTTTGTTGGGGACTTTACCACATGATGAGTAATCGCAGCAAATACAGAACCGTAGAGGATGCAATGAACGTGTGGAGAGATTATATGGTGAGCATGGGATTTGGATACAAGTTGGGAATTGACTTACCTGGAGAAAAACGAGGACTTATACCTAATTCCTCATTTTATGACAAGGCTTATCATGGTTCATGGAATGGACTTACAGTCATTAGTATTGCAATTGGTCAGGGCGAAGTAAACCTAACACCGCTGCAGATTGCTAATTTGGGAGCAACCATAGCTAACCGTGGCTATTATTATATACCTCATGTAGTGAGAAAAGTACAGTATGAGCCGCTTGATACAACATTTATGCGTCGTCATCGCACAAAGGCAAGTGAGCGTGCGTATAGAGCTGTTATAGCTGGCATGCGCTCATCGGCACTCAAAGGAACTTGTAAAGCTTTAGCTCATCTTCCTTTTACTGTATGTGGTAAGACAGGTACTGCACAGAATAGAGGACAGGACCACTCTGTATTTATGGGATTTGCGCCTATGGATAAGCCAAAGATAGCCATTGCTGTATATGTAGAGAATGGTGGCTTTGGAGCCGATTTCGCGGTTCCTATTGCAGGTGTTTTGTTTGAACAATATATGACAGGTAAACTATCACCTTCAGCTGCAAAACAAGCTGATGAATTACAGAAACGTAGAATTGCTTATGGCTCGCGTAACAGATAAACAACCTAGTGTGCTTCGTTCACTTGACTGGTGGACAATAGGAATATACGTCGCATTGTTGATCTTTGGATGGATTAGCGTGTGCGGTGCAAGCTATACTTATGGAGATACTGATATTTTCAGTCTTTCCACAAGGTCTGGTATGCAGATTGTATGGATTGGAACATCAATATTTCTAGGACTTGTTATCTTGTTGCTTGATGATAAGTTTTACGATACATTCTCTTACGTGATATATGGCTTCTTCTTAATATTGCTATTTCTCACGATATTCAACCCGCATGAAATTAAAGGTTCACGCTCATGGCTTGTCTTAGGACCATTGCGTCTGCAACCGGCAGAGTTTGCAAAATTTGCTACAGCCTTAGCGATATCCAAGCTCATGGGATCGTATGGATTTAATATTCATCGATGGAAGGATTTTATTGCCGCATCTGCTGTTGTTGTCTTGCCCATGTTGTTTATTATTGGTCAAAAAGAGACTGGTTCTGCATTGGTTTATCTGTCATTCTTCTTTATGTTCTATCGTGAGGGAATGCCGGGAAGTGTGTTGTTTACCGGTTTGGCAATGATTGTTTATTTCGTGCTAGGAATAAAATTCGAAAACGTGATGCTGTTTGATACACAGACATCTCTCGGTAAGTTTATTGTGTTGCTACTTGTGCAAATATTCTCGGCTGTGCTTGTGAATGTGTATTGCAAGGATAGAAAGAAGATGTTGATGCTGCTTTATACATGTCTGGGAGTTACGTTAATATGTTTTTTATTCTCAGTGTATGTCATTCCTTCTTTTGATATAGTTTGGGTACAACTTATCCTGTGCGTATTGCTAATTGGATATTTATTATATAATTGGTTGCGCACCCATTTGTCTAGTTACTTCTTTATATTAGCGTTTGCATTAGGTTCAATAGTCTTTTTCTATTCAGCCGATTATGTACTTAATAATGTTATGGAGCCACACCAACGTGTACGTATAAATGTATTGTTGGGTCTCGACGATGATATCAGTGGTGCAGGATATAATGTTCACCAGAGTGAGATTGCTATCGGTTCTGGGGGATTACAAGGAAAGGGATTTCTTAATGGAACTCAGACAAAATTAAAATTCGTTCCAGAGCAGGATACCGACTTTATATTCTGTACTGTTGGCGAAGAGGAAGGATTCCTTGGTTCGGCAGGTGTGTTATGTTTATTTCTAGCTTTGGTACTAAGATTGATGCACCTTGCAGAAAGGCAACCATTTGCCTTCGGACGAATATATGGTTATTGCGTGGCAAGTATATTCCTATTCCATGTATTTATTAATGTAGGAATGGTGTTAGGACTTACTCCGGTAATCGGAATTCCGTTACCGTTCTTCAGTTATGGAGGATCCTCCTTGTGGGGATTCACGCTATTGCTGTTTATCTTCCTGCGTATAGATGCAGGAAGAAATCTAGTGCGTACTTAGTGAATATCCAATATCGCTGATACCAGGAAGTATCTCGCGTTTCATGTTATGTCTTACCTTTACAACCAAGCTATCTCCCTTACTGAGACTTATTTGGCTAATGGCGAAATTGTATTGGTAGTAGCTGATTCCAAGTCCTTTGCTCTTACCGTTCTTATCAATAAGTTGACAGTTTAATGTGTCGCTTTTAGTGATGTGCGACGGATAGACAGTCTGATCAACTATAAGTGTAAGTCCCATAAATGGAAACGAGCTGTTGATTCTTAATCCTAGATTTGCGGCAAAGACACCATTGGCATTCATCTTTGGTACCTCAAATTTCAAAGTATCGTTCTTTTCCCATCCAGAAATAGGTGTATGCTGATATTTGTTATACACCTTATTCCCGGTACAGGAACTCATAACAGCTATTGCTGTTATGATAAATATCGTAAAGATATTCTTTCTCATCTTATCTTATCCTTCTTTACCGTTGTTCTCAACTTTAGGAGGATAGTTTCTTCTTCGGTTGTTATTGCGTTGAGGGCGGTTGTTGTTCTTGTTATCAATGTTTTCTGTTCCCGCATTATTATCTTGTGGTTTAGGTCCGTTAGGAA
>JAGPJJ010000010.1:0-7031 GCA_018054505.1 Prevotella sp. | reverse complement strand
TTAGCAATCTGTCGGCTTTGAATCATAGTGTCGTGTTCACGGGCTTTAGCTTCTTCGTATTTCTCGATATCAACAGGTTTGGCAATGCGGTAAATACGTTTAATATCATCGGCAGATTTAAGGTTAGCCTTTTTAATCTGTAGTTTTACAAGTCTTCCAGTAAGTGTTACGATACCTATGTCGTGACCTGGAGTAGCTTCAACGGCAACGACGTCGCCTTTCTTTAAATCCAATCCGTTCACGTTATGATAATATCCCTTACGTGTGTTCTTGAATTGAACCTCTACTAGGTCTGTGCTCTCTGCGTTACCAGGAACGTCTGCAAGCCAGTCACAAGTGTTGAGCTGTCTGTCCTGTCTGCCATAAGCTCGGCAGCAGAGTCCATGATCACAACCCTTAGAGACTTTGAATTTCATATTTTTATAATCCATACGAATTGTTATTTTCTAATTAATAAAACAATCATTTGCAGTGCCAAATCGAAAAATACTATTTTCCCGTTAGCGTTCTGCCCTATATCTCTTCTTGCCTTTTGTAATAGTTCTGATATCTCTATCACATTGGCTTCGTTAATGAATCTTGCGAATTTGCTTGAGAAGTCTTCTTCCTCTTGAGTCATATAGCATAACTCAGCTTGTTGGAAATTATACATGAAGTTTTCTCTCACCATTCTAGAGAAGTAGTTGAGCATGCGACGTTGCTTTTCTCTTCCATAGTTAGTTGATGCTATTTCACTCCACTTTTTTAATTCCTTTATATTTCTTTGATATGACAGACGCATCAGCATGATGAACATGTCTAGGAATTGGCGGTTTTCGTTTCCTGCGTCAAGATTTTCGAGTGCGCGCATCCAATTGCCGTTTGCTATTCGGGCAATTCTGTGAGCAACATCTTGATCAAGTCCACGGCGTTCTGTCAAAGCTTTTTCGATAGCATCGTCGTCTATCTTCTTTATATCTATTCTTTGCGTACGACTTTTTATCGTGTCAAGTAGTAGTTCAGGTTCTTCAGAGACCATAATGAACACAGTCTGATGTGGTGGTTCTTCCAATAGCTTCAATAGTTTATTGGCACATTCTGCATTCATTCTTTCCGGAAGCCATATGATGCTGACCTTGTATCCTCCCTGACTTGATTTAAGACTCATCTTGCGGGTCAGTTCATCACTTTCTCCAGCACCAATAATAGCTTGCTGATTTGCAGCATCCATTTTTGCGAGCCAGTTATCTATGAAGAAATATTGACTTTCTGCAATCATCTCGTGCCATTCTCTGGTAAAGTCATCGCTTATCATCTTATGATCGGCAGACACTCCGGCTGGTTTTATCACGGGGTAGGTGAAATGCAGATCAGGATGTTCCCAATTTTTCAGCATAGCTTCTGCATTTCTAATAGCCATCGGGTCACTCAATAATGATTTTTCTCCGTCGCGCTCACCTAAGAGATATGACGCAAAAGCCATTGCAAGAGCCATTTTGCCGCATCCTGATGGACCGCATAGCATCATGGTACTAGGCACTCGTTGTTCTTCAACAAGTTGTCTGAGTCTATTAATTGCCTCTTCCTGACCTATAACATCACTGAACTTCATCTGACTATAATATATCCTTAGCTATTTCCTTAACACTGTCTACAGCAGAAACCGTGTAGAAATGTATTGTTTCAAATCCTGCTGCGTATAGTTCTTTGCATTGTTGAATACCCCATTCTATACCCAATCTCTTTGCATCTTCGTCTGACTTACACTTTATCACTTCATCAGCTAATGCTTCAGGCAGGTCGCATCTGAATGTTCTTGGTACAACAGTCAACTGAGATAATTTTGCAAGAGGTTTTATTCCAGGTATGATAGGAATGGTGACACCCATTTCTCTGGCACGTTTTACGAAATCAAAAAACTTATTATTGTCATAAAACAGTTGTGTGACAGCATACTGTGCACCAAGATCCTGTTTCATCTTAAGATATTTGATATCCATTTCAAGATTGGGTGCTTCCTCATGTCTTTCGGGATATGCTGCTACACCAAAAGTGAAATTAGTCCCAGGGTGTTTAATAGGCGTTCCGTCATTAAAGAAACCCTCATTAAATTTGTTTACCTGTTGAATAAGTTCCGTTGTATGTGTGTAACCTCCCTTTGTCGGAGTAAATATTCTGTCGTCTTTAGCCTTGTCGCCGCGAAGTAGTAATAGGTTCTCGATACCAAGAAATTGTAAATCAAGTAGTTCGTATTCAATATCTTCGGCACTGGCTCCACTACAAATTACGTGTGGAATTACCGGAATATTGTATTTGTTGCCTATCGCTGCGGCAATAGCAATTGTGCCTGGTCGTCTGCGTATTCTATTTCTTTCAAACTGTCCATTTGGAAGTTCCTTGTAGACATACTCGCTATGATGAGTGGTAATATTTATATAAAGTGGGTCGAAAACTTTTAGTTTGTCAATTGTTGCAAACAGATTTCCAGTACCGTTTCCTTTTAATGGAGGCAGTACTTCGAATGATAATTTTCGTTTACCCTTATTCTTGTTTATTATTTCTATTACTTTCATGTTTATCGGGCGCAGGTACAATTTGTTGCAAAGTTAGTAAAAAACTATATAATAAACGAAGAAAACAATAAAAATGACGTTAAAGATATTCTTTACAAATGGTTTAACTTTTTCAAAGGTAACACATCTTTATTAATAAAACCGTAACATAATAGCATCAAAAATAGCATAAACTTGCATGTAATCCGAATTTATGATAAGCCCTTGAAAACAACAGGAATTACATATTGAGAGCGTACAGCTTTTCCCTTTTCGGTTCCAGGTTTCCATCTTGGCATTTTCTTAATTACGCGTAACACCTCGTTGTCGCAATCAGGGTCTAAAGACTTAATAATCTTTATGTCAGAAAGGGTACCATTTTTGTTAATGATGAAACTAACCACAACCTTTCCGTCAATATTTCTTTCTTGAGCAGATGTCGGGTAGTGAAGGTTACGTGTAAGCCATTTCATAAGTTCTGTTGCACCTCCAGGGAATTCAGGTAATTCTTCAATTACTCTAAACAAAATTTTATCCGTGTTAGCATTTACGCCATTATGATTTGTTGTCTTATTTGCAAATCCAGTAGTATCAGCGGGTATGTTTACAGAATTTGATTCAGCACCTTTTGTTGCGTTGCCGTCTGTTGAAAGTCCAGAGTCTGTCACCTTATTGTCGGGCATGATAACCGGAGCCGTGTATGCTGCACGTTTGCCAACTTTCTTAGATATGTTCTTGTGGGTCATATTAAGCATTTTGGGTGCAGACAATTTATATTTGTTTTGCGCTGGTTTCATTTCAGACAACACTTGGTCAAGATCCATATCATATTTTTCCTTTGGCGTGAAGAGTATCACAAGTAACATGAATAAGAAAGGCAATGCGATTATAGTCACCAATGCAATAATAACAATCATATTGCGATGTGTCGACTCTATGCGTAGCTTATATGCACCATATTTTTTATTCTTCCCTTCGAATATTATGTCGCACCATTCTTTGGATGTCATGTCAATTTTTCTCATCCGATATTTACCTTGTTATGATATGGCTTTTGCCTATTGTGTCAATTGCCCGATTTCAATTAATATTATATTTTTTTATAAAAGCATGCGAATATAGTTATTTTTTCACATCAAAGAAAAAATATTGTTGTTTTTTCACTTATTTTATACGCTTTGTTCTAGTTTGGCTTATCTTTGTAGCCAAAATATTAAGATATGGATGTACAACACGCAAAACTTATAGCTGCTATGACGGATTATGATAAAGGTGATGCTATGAGGATCCAGCATTTCATGAAAGTTCATGATTATGCTGTTACAATAGCTACTTTAGAAGGGGTGGGCGAGAACCTGATGTCTATTCTTGAATCTGCTGCAATCTTACATGATATAGGAATACATGTAAGTGAAGAAAAATATGGTTCATCTAATGGAAAATATCAAGAAAAGGAAGGACCAGCCGAAGCTTGTAAACTTCTTTCCTCACTAGGTGGATATAGTAAAGAGCAAATAGATAGAATATGCTATCTTATTGCGCATCATCATACATATAATGATATTGATGGACTAGACTATCAAATTCTCGTTGAATCAGACTTCCTTGTAAATATATATGAGGACCACTTGATACCCCAAGCTATAGAAAATATAAGAGAGAAAATATTTCGTACTAAATCAGGACTTTACTTGCTTGATAATATGTATGACGTGGCGGTGCTAAATGATAAATAATTTATATATAAATGGCAAAACAATGCTAAAAGCACATAATGACTGTCTTAAAATATTCACTAATAATTTAAAATAATATAAAGCGAGTAAACATTTAGTTGTTTTATGCGTCTAATAAGTAATTTTGCAATTATACAGAACTTAAAATTTATAGATATGAAGAAAAATGTTTTGATTCTAACTCTTGTTGCTGGTACATTGTTGTTCAGCAGTTGTGCAAGCAAAAAGGAATTACAGAATTGTCAGACTGAAAACAGAGAACTGACTTCAAATTATCAGGATTCTAAGGAGCAGCTTGCTGCAAGTAAGGCACGCGTTGCAAGTCTTGAAGACCAATTGGCACAGCAGAAAAGAGACTATGCTAATTTGCAGGGCTCATTAGACAAGAGTCTTACAAATGCTAACTCAAACAATATCAACATCTCAAAACTTGTTGATCAGATAAATGAAAGCAACCGCTACATTCGTCATTTGGTTGAGGTGAAGAGCAAGAGTGACTCCCTGAATATGGTACTTACAAACAACCTTACACGTTCTTTAAGCAAGGATGAAATGAAGGAAGTTGATGTTCAAGTTCTGAAGGGTGTAGTTTATATCTCTCTAGCAGACAATATGCTTTACAAGAGCGGAAGTTATGAAATTAACGACCGTGCAGCAGAGACATTGAGCAAGATTGCTAAGATTATCATGGACTATAAGGACTATGATGTGCTGATTGAGGGTAATACCGATAATGTAGCTGTAAACACCACTGCACCAAGTATGAAGAATATCCGTAACAACTGGGACCTTTCTGCACTTCGCGCTTCTAGTGTTGTTCAGTATCTACAAGATCACTATGGCGTAGATCCTAAACGTCTCACAGCAGGTGGTCGCGGACAATACAATCCAATTGCTACAAATGATAGCGAAATTGGCAAACAGCGTAATCGTCGCACACAGATTATTATCACTCCAAAGCTAGATCAGTTTATGGACTTGATAGATAAGGCTCCTGAAGATAAATAAGAATATTAAAAGGTAAGAAGATTATATGAATGGCGTAGGATTCAGTAAAATGAATTCTGCGCCATTTTTTTGTTTTCATTTTACTGTGGATAGCATATTTAATGTAAAAGCTATCAATTAACAACAATTCGACATCTTTTTTCGTTAATTTGAAATCTTTTTCCTATATTTGCAGACACTATTGATAATAAAGTATAGCTTATATGGAAAAGATTAAAATGACCACGCCACTCGTGGAGATGGACGGTGACGAGATGACACGTATTCTTTGGAAGATGATTAAGGATGAATTGATACTTCCATTTGTAGACCTGAAGTCTGAATACTACGATCTTGGTCTGCCCAACCGTGATAAGACTAATGATAAAGTAACTATAGATTCTGCTAATGCGGCACGTAAATATGGCGTAGCTGTGAAATGCGCAACAATCACTCCTAATGCTCAGCGAATGGACGAATATCATCTACATAAGATGTGGAAAAGTCCTAACGGAACCATACGAAGTATTATGGATGGAACTGTGTTCAGAGCTCCGATAACAATCCCATCAATTCGTCCTGTAGTGAAGAATTGGGAACAGCCAATAACTATCGCTCGTCATGCTTATGGTGACGTTTATAAAAGTGTGGAAATTCGTGCAGACGAACCAGGAGTCGCAAAACTTGTTTTTGAAGGTAAAAGCGGGAAAAAACAGGAAGTCGAAATACATAACTTTGATGGCGCAGGTGTTATTCAGGGAATGCACAATACCGATGAAAGTATAACCTCTTTTGCACACAGTTGTTTTAAATTTGCTATTGATACAAAACAAGACTTGTGGTTTGCAACAAAAGATACGATCAGTAAAACATACGATGCGCAGTTCAGAAAGATATTTGAAGACGTGTATGAAAATGACTATAAGCAAGAGTTTGAAAAGCTTGGAATAGAATATTTCTACACTCTTATTGATGATGCCGTTGCGCGAGTAATACGTAGTAAGGGTGGATTTATATGGGCATGTAAAAACTATGATGGTGATGTGATGAGCGACATGCTATCTACTGCATTTGGTTCGCTTGCAATGATGACGTCTGTGCTGGTTTCTCCTGATGGGAAATATGAATATGAAGCTGCTCATGGAACAGTGACAAGACATTATTATAAATATCTGAAAGGCGAGGAAACAAGTACCAACCCTATGGCAACGATATTTGCTTGGAGCGGTGCTCTCAGAAAGAGAGGCGAGTTGGATAATATCCAAGCATTGGTTGAGTTTGGTGACAAACTGGAACAAGCCTGTCTCGATACACTTAATTCAGGTATTGCTACAAAAGATTTAGTAAATCTTATGGAAGGTGTTAAGACAACGCAAGCTAACAGTGATGAGTTTATTGCTGCAATACGAAAAAACTTGGAAAAAAGTCTTAGCAACTGATTAATAAAAGCTCTTTAACTTTAGAATTTATATAATGAAGTCCGTTGTTGCATTCAATGCAACAACGGACTAATTCTTTATATAGTAATAAAATCAAACATAATTTGATATATTTAACCCAACAAGATTTAAGAAAAGATAAAGTAACTAGTGTATTGTCAGTGATTGTCTTTTTTAACTTAACTTTGTGCAAGATTACTACTTTGATTATGAAAATAAAGATGTCTCTTATATTGTTTTTCCTGAGTGCTTTGGTTAATAATGCTGATGCCCAAATAAGGGGCGTGCTTATTGATGTGGAGACGAGACAACCGATTGATGGAGTGGCTATCTATACA
>JAGPJJ010000101.1 GCA_018054505.1 Prevotella sp. | reverse complement strand
ACTTTGTAGCTTTCCACGATTACCAACCGGGATTCTGTCCGAATTCAGGATAAAGATACACATCGTCATCGGGCAAGGGGAACCAATAATGCTTCGTACCAAACACACGCTTTACAATCAATTCATGGCGATAGTTTGCAACTTCCGCATTCGCAGGATCGTTTGTCTTATAAAATTCAGGGCTTTCTACGCGATCGAATTCTACAGAATATTTCTCTGTATAAGGAGCTTCTGTAAGTAACAACCAACGCTGAAGATCATTGAAACGAAAACCTTCCATAGATAGTTCCACAGCACGTTCACGACGTATTTCATCCATAAACTTCTTATTATCTGCTATATAAGAAGTATGAACGCCTTTTGCACCACAGCGAGTGCGAATCTTATTAATTGCATCAAGAGCGGTTAGTGAACAGTTCTCCGATTTGAAAGATGCACCACCGACAGCAGCACAACTTTCAGCGTACATTAAATAAATATCCGCCAAACGCATATACGGTAAATAAGTATGTAAGTTACTACCCCAATCATATTCCTTATCACCCTCATTACAAGTATGAGGAACAAGTTTCTGGAAGAAATAACCTGTACGACTACCGAGATCTGCAGAACGCATATCTGCACCAGTAGAAAGATCACAATAAGCATAAGGTTTTTGCGCATCAGATAATTTATCCTCAGCCAAAACAAAGTGGAAGCCATCAAATACAATATCATGATAAAAACGCGGATCTCTATCCTTAAACGGGTATCTCTCATCAAATCCAGAGTTCGGGTCATCAATAGGAAGCCCATTTGCCATACCATACATTTCCACAAGATTAGCAGTAGGCAAATGAATAATCTTATCATGAGAAACAAGCCCTGCGACCTTCGGTCCCCATATTTTCGTCATATTCCAATTACTGTTATTAGCATTACCATCACTACCAGAAGGACCACGGAATATAGCCTCAACTGAACCGGGCATCAACCAGCCTTGGCGACGGGTATAAAAAATATCGGAATAGCAAGTCTTAGCGTCACTTGCCTTCTCATGGTTATAAACATTCTTATACTTAAACTCAGCAAGCGCATATTGAGTCTGTCCTCCCTCTACCAAAGTAAGTAACTCACCGAATGCTTGTGCTGCTTTTTTACAATATTCTTCATCATAATTGTAAGCATTAGCGCCTCCAAGTTGTGCACCATTCTTCATTAAAGGGCTTCCTGCCCACAAATAGTTTTTACCAAGATATCCTAATGCCATGATTTTATTAACACGCAACTGATTCTTGCCTTCCGTAGCTTTACCGATAGACGTCTTGTCCCAATCAATAGGAAGCAAATCAGCAGCACGACGAAAATCAGCAGCAGCTTTATCAGCACATTCCTGATAACTCAGGCGAGGTAAATTCAGTTCTTGTGTAGCATCAAGAACCTGATCAACATAAGGCAGACCACCCCAATAAGTCATCAATTCGAAATGCCACCATGCACGGAAAAAATAAAGTTGACCGGCAATCATGTCTTTTTCCTCTTGCGTACCTACCATTTTATCCAAATTAGCAAGACCTACATTAGCTTTACGAATGCAATACCAAGAGTGTGGCCACAAAGAATGGTCAAACGCATTGGTAGAAGCAGGATTACTAGAATCTCTGTATAACCAACACTGACCATTGCTTTGCCAAGCCCGGAAATTACCTAAATCGGCTTGATGCGTCATATGTCCATCCCCCATAGAATTGAAAAGTTCATCATCACCCCAATTCCAGGATGTACAATAATTACACTTTTCTTTATCAGGTATGCAATTGTATATTTCTTCTATGAACCCTTGAAAATTACGAAAGTTCTTGAACGCATCTTCTTCAGATACCGTCGATTCTGGACTCTTGTCCAAATAATCTTCGCAAGATGTCATGCAGAATCCTACTGAAAAAGACAAAAGACCTGCATAAAACAGAGTTTTATATGTATTATATTTCATCTTGTACACTATTATAATGTGAATTTAATACCAAAGTTATAACGTTTCACCGTAGGATAAGCACCTAAATAACCAGCTCCTGAAAGATTTGCTTCACGGTCGTCGGGCATACGTGTCCATAACCAAAGATTATTACCATTGACATAAATCTTTAAACTGCCTAATCCAAGTTTTTTGATCCATCCTTTATTCCAAGTATAAGCTAATTCAACATTTTTTAGACGAATATAGGAGCCGTCATATAAGAATTGAGTTCCATCATTGTAACTTGGTGTAGAATTCCAACGAGGTACAACTACATCTGCATTGGGAGTAGCTTTTGACCACCATGTACCATTATCAAATACAGTATTTAATTTACTGCCAAAACTATTAAGGGCAACATCACGAGTTACATTAGTTACACCGTAGAATTGTGCAAATGCACTGAATCCTTTCCACTCAAATCCCACTGTTGCATTAAACGTATTCTCTGGCGAATTTGTATAACCATAAGGTGCTTGGTCTTTGTTATCTACAATACCATCACCATTGAAATCGACAATGTAATAATCTCCTACTAATTTTTGAGAATCATTGGCATCATGAGCTGGAGCGCCAAACAATTGGTCATAACTCTGAATAAAACCTGCATCAATATAAGAGGTATATTGATTTACAGCATGTCCAGCAGCTTTCTGATATCCGGGACGTAAAGCCTGGTCATCTTTCACAAGGACCTTATTTCTTGCATGAGTCATACTGAAGTTACCCCAAACACGCAAATCATTAGCAAACGTCTTATTGATACGTAACTCCAATTCATATCCGCTTGTACGAATTTTACCTTTATTAACAGATGGAGGTGTTCCACCAAAATAAGAAGGAATAGAACGATCACCACCATAAACAAAAATATTAGAACGTACATCTCGGAAAAATTCCACACTACCAGCAAACAAGCCTTCAAGAAATGAATAGTCTATACCTACATTCAACTTTTTCACAACTTCCCATTGAATATCTTTATTTCCAATAGCAGACTCGCGATACCATGTATAAATACTTTGCGTCTGATTAAGGTCCATCGTAGTATGTCCGCCATAAGCCCACTGATTCATATAGAGCCAGCGACGACTAGAATCAAAAGGATCGGGTCCCAATTGGTCAGAACCAATTTCACCATAAGAAGCACGTACTTTCAACATATCTACAATTTTCTTTTCCCGGAAGAATTTCATGAAAGGTTCTTCACTGATCATCCAACCAATAGCTCCGGAATTGAAAAAAGCGAAACGATTTTCCGGACTGAATTTCTCAGAACCGTTATATGCACCGTTATACTCAATAAAATAACGATCAGCGTAATTATAAGTAGTACGGAATGCCCAATCTTCACGATAGGTAGGCATCACGCTTCCCCTTGCATTTTCCTGACGGCTGAACAACCCCATGGCTGTCACATTATGTTTCCCAAAACTACGTACCCAATTCAATTGTGCTTGATAATAAAGGTTACGAACTGTCTGGCTGTTATCTACAGCACCAGGAGAAGTACTCCAATTTACTCCTTGAGTCCAATCGAAACCATTATTGGTATCATAGGATTGTTCATACCGTTCCTGACCTGTATCTGGATCTATCCACTTATGTTGTGCACTATTATACAAATCATTGATACCACGATTGTTTTCAACAAAAACATTATCCCAAGAAACAGTAGCCCGAGCTGAAAGTCCTTTGGTTATAAACTTTAAATCTTGTTCCAATGTAAAATCTGTATTAATACGAGTTGTTGTTACCTGCATCGTACCCCCTAAAGAAATATTTTCCGCTGAGTTAGTTGTATTGGACACAAGTGGATACATACCCCAACTACCATCAGAATATTGCGGTAGAAACACATCTGGAGCAATATTGTATGCACCTGACCATTGCTGACCAATTTGCCATTCAGAATTTCCTGTATTGCTCCATGGAGCCTTACGAATGGCATTAGAGCCTGCCAAATTCACTTTTAATACAGTAGTTTTTGTAATATTAAAATCTAAATTACTGCGCACATTGATACGGTCATATCCATAACCAGAGTTATAACCACGCCCGTTATCATAAGTTCTAAAAAGGTCTCCTTCATGCACATAATCGGCAGAAGCAAAATATTTTACAAATTTCGTACCACCACTAATATTTATATTAGCATTATAAGACATTGTATTATCTTTAAACAAAGCTTTTTGCCAATCAACGTTAGGATAACGTTCTCTCTGTTCAATAGTAGTCTGATTACGATAGTTTTCAATAAAAGATTGAGGACGAATATATTCCCATGAATCAGGTCGCAAAGCCAACTCATGTTCAATAGCCGTATTACGGAACATCAATGCATCATAGGAGTCATACTTATTAGGCAATTTTGAAGGAGATTTCAAAGTAGCATTAAAACCTACATCTATTTTCGCACTACCCTCCGTACCACGTTTCGTTGTTACAAGAATTACACCATTAGCACCTTTTACACCATAGACTGCAGTCGCTGAAGCATCTTTCAATACAGAAATAGATTGTACAGAACTAATATCTACAGAACTCATAGGACGCTCAATACCATCCACTAATACCAATGGATCTTCATTGTTATTCCATGAGCTTGCACCACGAATAGTTATCTTCGGTTCTTCTTCGCCAGGCATACCCGTACCTTGAGTAGTAACAACACCAGGCAAGTTACCTGTCAAAGCAGCACCTATATCTGAAACACCAGCTGCCCGTTCCAAAACTTTACCTGTCGTTTGGGTTATAGCACCAACTACCGATGCTTTCTTTTGCTGACCATACCCGACTACCACCACCTCTTCTAACTGTTGAGAATCATCTTCCAAAGTTATTTTGATCAAACCTTTTGAAGTCGCTTTTACTTCTTTGGTCTTCATTCCCACAAATGAAACAATAAGAGTAGGGTTTTCATTGGGCACAGTCAACATAAAATTACCATCTATATCTGAAATCGTACCTATTGAATTATTACCTTTTAATACCACTGAGGCACCAATGACCGTCTCACCATTATTGTCAAAAACAGTTCCCCTTACCGTTATCCCACTTTGTGCCGATGCCATCAGGCAACAGAACAGCATGAGTAAAAAGAGGTAAGGAATCTTTTGATTTTTTTTTACTACATTTTTCATTACCATTAGTTTAAGATGTTAATTAACTACATTGTTCTCTAATCATCAGTCATTCTTTAATAGCCTTAGCTATCATCATACATACATTTCATTTTTATTAGTATAAGATTAATAAACGCTAACAGTTAACATGGTTGATTTCACCGCGCAAATATATTTTAAATATATAAAAAAATAATTGTGAAAGTGTTCCACATATCCATACAAACGTTACATAGGATTTGTTGCATGTAACAGAAATTATTCTTCATGTTACATGCAACAATAAATATCACTTACAAACAGCATACAGCCCTATCACACTACCCGTAAATCCACCAGCTGTAGCTGTGGAAAGATAGCTTGCATCGACATCTTTACAGAGCAAAGTCCAATCTTTCTCTCCTTTTAAAGAATAATAAAAATCATAATGAGTACCTTGAGATATTACTTTCAAATAAATTTCTTTTGTTTTTTCAGGGATTGTATCAGAAGCCAAAACTTGTTCAGACTCACCTATTCGTTTTAGAAAAACAGATTTATTTTCTCCTTGCTTATTTACAGCAAGTAAATATTGATGCTTTTCATCTTTAAACAATAACATACCAGCCTCTTCCTTTTCATTGGAAGGATTAAACAACATACGGGTAGTAGATTCGAATTTATGATGCTGCATACGACGGCAAACAAAAGCAGGAGTGTCCTTTTCAGTAGCACTGACAGCGGCACACTTCAAAGTCAAAAAGCCCGGAGCATCAGATAAAGAATACAATTCAGTAGCAGGAGCACGCAATGTCATCCACTGCATTCCCAAAGAAGTGTTATCAAAATCTTCAAATTCTTCGAAGTTACCAAATGTCACACTAGCATCACGCTTTACGCCTGTTCGTTTTAGAATCAGAGGAACTATTTCATTTTCTTGCGTCATATAAGGAAAACCATCTTCGCTCCACCTTACTGGCATTAAAAATGTTTCACGCCCTAAATTTTCAAACTTATTATTTATAGGACGGCATGCCAAAAACACAGCCCACCAATCGCCTTCTTTGGTTTGTATCAAATCAGCATGACCGGCACAAGTAATCGGATTAGGACGTTCAGCACTAAGATGGCGTTGTGTTAATATTGGATTTTTCGTCCAAGGCGTAAAAGTTCCCATCGGAGAATCACTGCGGAAAATAACTTCAGAATGCCAGGTACTCGTACCACCTTCCGCATCCATGAGGAAATATTTCCCATTAATCTTATACATATGGGGACCTTCTATCCAGATAGGTTTTTCTTCCGGATGCACACCTTTGTTTACCAGAATTTTGCGAGGTCCAATCGTTTTATCTGACTTTACATCAAACTCTTGTATGCGAATTGTACGATGCCCGCTATACTCTGGTTTATAATCCGGAGCATCATCATTATTTACAATATAAGCTTTTCCGTCTTCGTCAAAGAAGAAAGACGGATCTATACCGCCCACTTCAGGCAACATAATAGGATCAGACCATTCTCCAAAAGGATCCTGAGTTTTCACAAAGAAATTACCCGCTCCCACATTAGTGGTTACCATATAATAAGTCTTATTGTGAGGATTATATGAAATAGCCGGTGCAAAAATTCCCCCACTCACATGCTGTCCTTTCATATTAACCAATTGGGAAGGACGGCTAAGAACATGTCCTACCTGTTTCCAATTTACTAAATCCCTACTATGAAAGATAGGTACACCTGGAAAATAAGTAAAAGTAGAAGTCACTAAGAAATAGTCTCCTTCTCCATTTGTACATATACTAGGATCTGAATACCAACCAGGCAAAATAGGATTATAAAACGACTCATCATCAGGCAGTGGATTTTCCTTGTAAAAATCATCATCACCTTTATAAGTAAAATAATCAAAAAGGGCTGTAGAATCCTTTACAGCAGGTAAATTTCCATTTGCTTTGGACAAATTGCAAGAAGAAAAGCTTCCCAATATACCGGCAGAGACTAATAAGGCCGATAAAATTGCAAAAAAAGATCTTTTATTCATCAATACTCGATTTTATAGTTATTAATATTTTTAAGGCACACGAAAGATAAAGAGTTCTTCATATTTGCATATTTAATATGAGTAGTTTTATATTTCCGGCTTTTCCGCAACAAATGTACAAAAGACACACATGTGATTCTGAAAATCGTATAACATGTTTTTTTGATGACATTACATATTTTTTTTATATGTTACATTCTTTATCATACATGTAACATACACTCAATTAATCTTCTATATATCAATAT
>JAGPJJ010000100.1 GCA_018054505.1 Prevotella sp. | reverse complement strand
TTATATAGAATAATAAGTTATTCCATACGCCTTCGTTTTCCTTCAATCAGAAATAGATGGAGACAATACACATATTATATACTATTCTTTATCTATATTTTATTAATTATTCTCAATGCTTTTGCTGAATACTTCTTCTGGAGTGAATTCGGATTACGCTATAACTTCATCGCTGTTGATTATTTAGTCTACACAAATGAGGTAATTGGAAATTTCTTTGAATCATATCCTATGATTCCGCTCATATCAACAGTTTTACTATTGGCCATTGTTGCGTCTATATTACTTCTTCATGACATAAGAAAAGATTGCTTTAAGAACACAATGGCTATCTGCAATAAAATTGTCATCACGGTTGTTTATAGCATATTATGCGTTGCATCATACGCACTTCTTACTTTCAATTTTTTATTCCAGCACAATACAAATAGTTTTGTAAATGAGTTGCAGGCTAACGGATGCGTAAAATTCTGTCAGGCATTTTTAGATAATAACTTGTCTTATAACGACTTCTATACAAAGATTTCGCCAAAAGAAGCTAACAGAATTCTAGACTCTATGTATTGGAGAAAACCTGACCATGTTCAGCATATCCACTCTAGACTTCCTGAGACTCACAAAAATATCGTATTAATCACTATCGAGAGTATGAGTGGTGATTTCCTTGAGAGATACGGTAACACAGAGAATCTCACACCAAACCTTGACAAACTAATGAAGCAAGGTTTATGTTTCGATAATCTTTACGCTGTTGGCAACCGCACTGTACGTGGACTAGAAGCTGTTACACTTTGTGTACCACCTAGCCCAGGAGAAAGTATCATCAAGCAGAAAAACAACAATAATCTTTTCTCTACTGCCAAAATATTGCATACAAAGGGATACAATGTTGACTTCATATATGGAGGCGACAGCTATTTCGACAATATGAAGGAATTTTTCAATGGCAACGGTTTTAACGTTATCGACCAGTCTAATTTTAAAGATTACGAAAAGACATTCGGCACGGTATGGGGAGTATGCGATGAGGACTTGTTCAATAAGTCTATCAAAGTATTAAATAACAATGCAAAGACTGGCAAACCATTCTTTGCACACATCATGACTGTAAGCAACCATCGCCCTTATCTTTATCCTGATGGAAAGATTGACATTCCTTCTTCTAAGAAATGCCGTGAAGGTGGTGTGAAATACACTGATTATGCTATTGGCAAATTCTTTGAAATGGCTAAGAAGCAACCATGGTTCAACAATACTATTTTCATTATTACTGCAGATCATTGCGCATCGAGTGCGGGAAGCATGGATATTCCACTCAACGAATACCATATTCCAGGACTTATTTATGCCCCAAATATGATAGCCCCATCGGTAAGCAAAAAAGTTATTTCGCAAATCGATTTGATGCCGACTGTATTTGGTATTTTACATTTCAACTACGCATCTCGCTTCTTCGGTCAGAATGTTCTATCACCATTGTATCATGAGCGTGCCTTTGCTGCCACTTACCAGAACCTTGGTTACGTAGAAAACAACAACATGATAGTTCTTAGCGCTGGTCATAAACAGCAACAGTTCAAGTTGTCACATGATAAATATTCTTTGACAACAGGCACTGAGCAGCATAATATCAACAAATCATTGCTACATCGTGCTATAGCCAACTATCAATCTACAGGAAAAATAAAGATTAAATAGATATTTTCTTATTTATGGTGATGATATATTCATCACCATAAATCGTTTTTAGACACCACGGCATCTGCAATCAATGTCATTCACATTGTGGCAATATAATCTCACACTCCTACCGCTTGATAAGAAATATTTGATAGCAGAATAAAATCCGAATAGAATGTTTCACCTATCAAAAGATAAAAAGTAATACTAAATTATTGTTTATCCAAATAATAATATTACCTTTGCAATCGAATTGGTGTTTTAAGGTATCAAACAGTTATATGAGAATGTTGATAAACCTTATAGCACGTTATTACATCAACGTAACTACTATTGTGCAGGGCATTTAGGACCCTCTTCTCCCATCATAATACTTACGTATAATTACGGATAGAAAAATTATCTATTCGCAAGTAGTATTATATATATTATTAATAAATCATTTATGACATTTAAGGAATTAAATATTGCAGAGCCAATATTACAAGCTCTAAAAGAAAAAAAATACGAAAATCCAACGCCGATACAGGAAAAAGCCATACCGGTTGCACTAAAAAACAGAGACACCATTGGTATTGCTCAAACAGGAACAGGAAAAACAGCAGCATTTGCTATTCCTATTATACAACTGCTTACTGAAGAAGCAACAGACAACAAACACAATATCAAAGCGCTTATTCTGACACCAACACGTGAACTGGCAATACAGATAGACGAATGTTTTTCAGACTATGCTAAACATACTTCACTAAGACACACCGTTATTTTCGGAGGAGTTAACCAAAATCCACAAGTTAGACAAATAAAACAAGGAACTGACATTCTGATTGCCACACCTGGCAGACTGTTGGATCTTATTAGCCAAGGGTTTATTCATCTTAACAACATAAAGCATTTTATTCTTGACGAGGCAGACCGCATGCTTGACATGGGATTTATACACGACATAAAGCGCATACTTCCCCTATTGCCTAAACAGCGCCACACAATGCTGTTCTCTGCAACAATGCCTGCATCTATAGCTGAACTATCAAGAAAGATGCTATACAAACCAACAAGAGTAGAAGTTGCTCCAGCTTCATCGGTAGTAGATACGATTAAGCAAAGTTTGTATATGATAGAAAAACCTGAAAAGAGCAAACTATTGCTCAACTTGTTGAAGAAAGAAGGTATTAAATCAACTCTTGTCTTTTCACGCACAAAACATGGCGCTGACAAGATTGCTAAGATATTAAATAAAAATGGAATTCTATGTGACGCTATTCATGGCAACAAGTCGCAGAATGCACGCCAACGCGCGCTGACGAATTTCAAAACAGGCAAGACTCACGTGATTATCGCCACTGATATTGCCGCAAGAGGAATTGATATAGACAACCTGCAACTGGTTATAAACTACGACCTGCCTGATGTTGCCGAAACCTATGTACACCGTATCGGACGTACTGGGCGTGCTGGCCATAATGGTTCAGCAATTACTTTCTGTTCGACTGATGAGCGTGTCATGCTACGTGACATACAGAAACTTACAGGAAAAAAACTGAATGTCGTAGCACAACAATCAGCCTAAGGCTTAATGATCTAAATTAAAATTATATTTATGGGAAGTTTTATTGGAAACAACAAAAGAGAAATTCAAAAACAAAAAGAAAAAAAGAGACAAGAGAAGCAACGCCGTAAAGAAGAGCGTAAAGCTAACGGTGGCAATTCTATGGATGACATGATTGCCTATGTTGATGCCAACGGCAACATTGTGGACACTCCACCTGATTTGACAGAAAAGCAAGAGGAGATTGACGTAAACTCAATTGAAATTTCTACGCCGAAGAAAGTTGAAGAAGATCCTACAATGAGAGGTGTTGTAGACTACTTTAATGATGACAAAGGTTACGGATTCATTAAAGATAAGAGCAACGCCAATAAATACTTCTTCCATATCAGTAATGCTCCTGAAGGAATAAAGGCTGGCAATGCCGTGACTTTTGAACTTGAACAGGGAAAGAAAGATATGGTTGCCGTCAAGATCGAACTTGACAAATAAGCCAACGCAGCTATTCGACTAAAAGGCATAAAGATTCAAGACTTACCTAGCATACGAAACAAGCAGTTATAAATTATTGTTTGCCTCATATGTTACGTGGGTCTTAACGTGTCTATATGAGACATTACATCGTCCATAGATTTGCATATTTACAAATCTGTTTTTTCGCTGCACTATTGAGTAATAAGGCCCATTTTACTCTGCTTTATGTATGTTTGCGCACTATCATACATAAATAGTTCCCGAAGTTCTTTTTAATGTTCTGCTGAATTCCACTGAATTCTCGGCAAAGATACGACAAGATTTTTGTCTATGCAATGAAATCAAGTTTGAGCTGTTAGCCAAAGTTTCAATTACTAATGCTACACATTATAATACACGCGCGTGCGCATACACCTATGATTTTTCCAAAATACTAGTGTCGAAGTGTCTATCCATTGAATATCAATTAGTTAGACTATCGTTTCAAGTAAAATCAAGTGGCAGTTATTCGTCGATAAAATATAGGTGATTTTTTTTATCATAAAACATTGCCATTTACGAGGTTGCTTATTGCGTTTTACGATGTTTTGCCGTACGTTTTACGTTATATTGCATTGCATTTTACGATGCTTTAGGAGGTAAAACAACGTAAAACGCAATGCGTTTCTATATAGAATTGATTACGTTTCTATATAGAAACGCATGCAAAACTTGATGTTTTACTGTCACTTTACAGACACTATAAATCAGTCAAATTGGTCGGTAAAATATTGATATTCATTATGTTGACACTTCGACACTAGTATTTTCAAAACATCATAGGTGCGCGCACGCGCGTGTACATTATATATAAAGAAATAACGTAGCTAAAACGTAGCTATCGTAGCTAAATTGGCCTAGCTACGTATCGTTAACCCCTATGTTTATGGGCTTTGCGAGAGAATCCGAAGCTTACGTAGCTAAAAACACGAAAAAACACAGGGAAGGCACCAAAACATAAGAATATTCAATCACTATCAAGAAAGATCCTAGCTTTAAAACATTTGCTATGTGATACACGCAATGCTATTATTTAAAGTGCAAACTAATAAAAAAGGGGTTAGTAATAAAATAAAACAAGTAAGGCTCTTGTGATTAACGCAAAATAATAAACGGATTGAAACGATACTCTTGATGAAAAAAAAACAGGTAGGATTGTAGAATGCCGAACCCAAGAAAAAATAAACAAACAATTATTTTGGAAGTGTTAAGACTAACACCTCCAAAATAAGATTATTCTGGTTCTGCATGTACAATGATTTCACATTTTGGAATCATTGCACAAATATCTTTTTCAATTCTATCGCAGATATCATGAGCTGCCTCCAAGTCCAAATCGTGTCCGATATGAATGTTAACCTTAACAAAAGTGTCTGGTCCAGCAACACGTATCTTTAAATCATGAAAGCTAACAATATCCTTATTTGACTTTAAATTAGCCTCAACTTTCTCTGTAAGTCCGTCAGGAACTCGATCAAGTAAAACGTCAATCGCACTCTTACCAAGACGGAATGAAATGAACAATACAATGATTGCTACTCCAATAGCAGATATTGCATCGGCCTTATAATAGCCGAAATGAGCACAAATCAAACCCAACAATACGACTCCAGAACTCAATATGTCGGTCGAGAAATGGATGGCGTCTGCCTCCAATGCCTGACTGTTATCACGTTTTGCAACCTTAAATAGCATACGTGAACGGCTGATGTCTATAATCATAGAAACAATTACCACCGCATAACTCCACACAGTAACCGTAACATTTGACTCATTCGTCAGCAATCTGTTTACGGCCTCATAAACAATCCATGCACATGTTATAACAAGCAAAACAGACTCTAGGAAAGCCGAAAGATTTTCTATCTTTCCATGTCCATACTGGTGTTGTCTGTCAGCTGGTTTATCAGACATGCTAACAGAAAAATACGTAATCATTGCTGCCAATAAATCCAATAAGGAATGAATTGCCTCTGATATAATACCCAAACTAAATGTGAGAATACCCACAACAAACTTCATCGTCGTAAGGAATACAGCGGCTATGATTGACGATAAAGCAGCCTCTTTTTTATTTGCCATGATTAAATTATTTATTTAATTTTAAAGCCAACCGCTTGGCTTTGTTTATTATTTTCTGTGTAACACCACTCTTTTTCTTCGTCCCCGGCAAAACTAGTTTACCAACGATTTTAAAACCAGAATACCCCAATATCTCCTTCATTGCATGATTTGCATTGCTCGTTTGTCTGGCAATCCAACTAAAAGGCCATATTGTTGTGCAAGCTGTTACGATAACAGCTTTTTTTCCTTTATGCAGAGCGATAGGTATTCCAAGTTTAGATTCTCCCATCATTGCTGGAACAATACGATCAAACATCAGCTTCATCTGTCCACTAATATTTCCCCAATACACAGGAGTACCGATAACAAGGGCATCACATTCTTTAATTTCCTTAGCCATGCGATGTCCGTCGTCTTCTGGCAAGACACAAATTCCCGTTTCTCGACATTTCATGCAACCCATACATGGGCGAATAGATAAGTCGTTTACATCAATCCAATGTACGTCAGCATCATTTATAGTGTCGGATACAGCATGAAGCATTGTTGCAACATTGCCCTTTTTACGTGGGCTACCGTTAATAACTAAAACTCTCATTTTTCCATTAATAAAACTATTTTCTCTTCATATAATATTCACGTTCCATATCCGTGAATTTTTCTATTGAATAACGGAGCATTGTACGTGGCATATCCACTGAATTTTCATCTAGAAAATCCATTAGTCGTGGTTTGTCTCTTTTGCCTGCTTCACGCAACATCCAACCAACAGCCTTTTGCATAAGATCATGTGGATGATGAAGAAGTATTTTAGCTAACTTATAAGTGTCGTCAAAATCATTATTACGGATGAAAGCATAGGTAGCAACGATTGAAATACGCTGTTCCCATAATAAACTACTGGCAGCCAAATGATAAAGAATATCACGATTTTTGTCTACTAGATAATCACCAACAATAGTAGGTGCAGACAAATCTACCAAATCCCAGTTATTGATTTTATCAGTATTAGCAAGATAAAGTTCTATATTTTGCTTGCGTATTTGTTCGCCTTCCTCGTTTGAATGCAGTTTCACCCACGACGATTTTCTTGTTTGTTTGCAATGTTCCACCATGATAAGCAGACCACACATTCTCATTTCATGCCATGGTGAAGAAAGCAAAGTAGCTATGTCTTTGCCTGAAATATCAAGATGCGCAGTTGCTACACTCCTTATATTTGGTACAGTTATTCCAAGAAATTGATCACCCTCTCCATACTCACCCTTGCCAGTCTTAAAGAATTTTGGCAATATGATTCTTTTTTCTTCGTCAATAAGGTATTTTAGTTCGGATAATATTACATCAAAAGTCTTGCCCATTCACTTAAAAATTAATTTGCAAATATACGTCTTTCTTTTATAAAACATTTATAATGAACAAAATATTTTCATTTTCTAAGTGTAAAAAGAATTAATTAATTTTGATTTTAACACTACTTATATTACATTTACAAGCTAAAATAATAGGTAAAAAGATGAAAAATAAATTATTAATAGCCATAAGCTTTTTTACACCTATGACTTTTTTTTCTTGTATTTCAGAAGAAGCTCTCAACAGCGAAGCTGATATCACATCAT
>JAGPJJ010000099.1 GCA_018054505.1 Prevotella sp. | reverse complement strand
GTATGCGTGGACGTCCAAAGGTGGTGCTTGCGCGAACTTATGAAGAAGCGATGAGAATATATAATAAGTTTGCGGATAATTGTTTAGGTGTGATTAGTGATGCACGTTTTCCGATTAAGGAAATATCTCCTAAAGAAAATATTCTGCAGCCATCTCCTTTGCGTGACTCAGCCGTGTATAAAGATCCCGAAGCTGGATTGAAATTATTGCGTTCTATTCGTCAACATGATGAATATGTAGCCCTCATTATGGAAAGTTCTGAATCTGAATATCGTAAAAAAGCAGAGGCAGAAAATTTTCGTTTTGTGAATAAGAATTCTAAGACCATGAGCCTAGATTTACGTCGGCTAATGGAAGAACATATGGGATTTGGAGATTTCATCTTTCGTAATCCTGACTCTCATGAAGAAGTGATGAGAATAAGTTCATTGAAGGAATTGCAGGATAATATCTTTAAGATTCCCAAGAACTCAATGCTCTATCATGTAAGCCGTAATCACATGAGCCGTTGGCTTAGTGCACGCGCAATATTTCCTGTGTCACAGTTTCTGAAAAATGTAACTTGGCATAAGCTACAGGATGTTGATGCTCATAGAAAGATTATTTTTGATGCCATAGTGCAGTATCGCCATATGAAAAATCAAGGAGTTGTCGCTGTCTTTGACAGAATGAAATATGACCGCTATGCCCATTTTGCGCGAATCGGTGAAGGTTCTCTCGGGGGTAAGGGACGAGGATTAGCATTTCTTGATAATGTTGTCAAGTCGCATCCAGAGTTCAATCAATATCCTGGAGTATCAGTGCAAATCCCTAAGACAGTTGTTCTATGTACAGATATCTTTGATCAATTCATGGAGCATAATAAACTTTATGAAATAGCGCTAAGTGATGCACCTAATGAGGAGATATTAAAACATTTTTTAAGAGCGCAACTTCCTGATTCATTGATCGCAGATTTCTTTACTTTCTTTGATGCGACGAAAAGTCCTATTGCAGTGAGATCATCAAGCTTATTGGAGGATAGTCATTATCAACCTTTTGCCGGTATATATAATACCTATATGATTCCTAATACCACTGATAAGTATTTAATGCTACAGATGTTGGCCGCTGCAATTAAAAGTGTATATGCTTCTGTTTATTATAGAGATTCAAAGGCATATATGACTGCAACTAGTAATGTTATCGACCAAGAAAAAATGGCTGTTATCTTACAAGAAGTAGTAGGTCATCAATATGGTAACCATTTCTATCCGAATGTGAGTGGTGTGTTGCGATCATTAAACTATTATCCAATAGGAAATGAGCGAGCTGAAGACGGTATAGCTTCTCTAGCTTTAGGACTAGGAAAATACATCGTTGATGGGGGACAGACTTTGAGGGTGTCTCCTTATCATCCTGATCAAGTGATGCAGACTAGTGAAGTTGAAACAGCTTTACGTGAAACCCAAACTCAATTCTATGCATTGGATATGTCTGATGTAGGAAGTGATTTCAAGGTTGACGATGGATTTAATATAATGAAATTGAAGGTGAAGGATGCTGAGCATGATAAGTCTTTAAACTATATTGCTTCTACTTTTGATCCCAATGATCAAATGATATATGATGGTTTATATGATGGTGGGCGAAAGATTATATCATTTGCAGGTCTACTTCAACAGAATATTTTTCCTTTGCCAGAGATATTGCAGCTGTCAATGAAGTATGGTTCTTGTGCCATGCGCCGACCTGTGGAAATAGAATTTGCATGCAATATAAACGAGGATAAGACTGGAGAGTTTTATCTATTGCAAATTCGGCCAATTGTTGAGGCTAAGGGGATGTTGGAAGAAGATATGACATCAATACCAGATGATAGTTGTCTGTTACGTTCACACAATTCATTGGGGCATGGCATCAGCAATGATGTTGTAGATGTTGTCTACGTGAAGTATGATGATAATTTTTCAGTAATGAACAATTATTATGTTGCAGATGATATAGAAAGAATGAATAGAAAGTTTCTTTCAGAAGGCAAGAATTATATACTTATTGGTCCTGGACGCTGGGGCTCAAGTGACCATTATTTAGGTGTTCCCGTGAAATGGCCTCATATATCAGCTGCACGAGTAATAGTAGAATTAGCTCTAAAAAACTATCATGTTGATCCGAGCCAAGGAACTCATTTCTTTCAAAATCTAACATCTTTTGGCGTAGGCTATTTTACGATAGACTGTAATTCTGAAAATGGAGGCTTTATACGCAAGGATCTTCTTGATGAAATGCCAGCAATAGAAGAAACTGATTATGTGCGCCATGTTAGGTTTAATAAACCATTGAAAATTTTAATGGATGGTAAGAAGCAGGAAGGTGCAATTTTGCTGCATGAAACCAAATAAATTAAATTTAAGATGGTGTCAGAAACGTAGATTGATGTAAATCAAAAAAAACGATTAGATTGTAAATCTGTTCGCGTTTCTTTTGATAATAGTATAAAACTATTATATCTTTGCACTATGTTTTTCATGGTATTAGGTTTTTCATGGTATTAGATTTAAGGTTAACAAAGGTTGGGACTCAGCGGAGCCCCTTTTTTTATGCCCTTAAACTTTAATTGTCTTAAAAACACCAATAAAAGTTTTAATAAATTGCAAAAGTAACACTATATAATCATAGATGTTTGGATTATAATGTAAATCTAGATATCTTTGCACTATGTTTTTCATAGTATTAGATTTAAGGTTAACAAGGTCGGAGTACAGCGGTACTCCTTTTTTTATGCCCTAAAGTTCGTATTTATGTAACAACAATATGCATTTTGCAGTTAGTAATATTGTTATTAGTATAAAAATAGAGAAAACTTTATCTTATATTTTGTTTTTCCCTCATCTTGTTTTATCTTTGCATTGAATTAAGATGCTTTGGTATATATCGTTTGTATATCTCACTATCTATATGTTGAATTTTAAATATAACTATGAAGAAGATTTTATGTCTGCTCTTATTTGTTATTATTTCCGAGAGCAGTTTCGCGCAAGGTTATCATAATCCGATTATACCAGGTTATCATCCAGATCCAAGTGTATGCAGGGTAGGTAGTGATTTCTATTTGGTTAATTCCTCGTTTCAATATTTTCCAGGTGTGCCTGTGTTTCATAGTAAAGACCTGATAAATTGGGAGCAAATAGGAAACGTGTTGACACGTGATTCTCAGCTTCCATTGAAAGGTGCGTCATCTTGGTTAGGGATTTATGCCCCAACGATAAGGTATAATGATGGAACATATTATATGATTACGACCAATGTTGGTCATGGCGGTAATTTTCTTGTCACTGCAACCAATCCAATGGGGCCTTGGAGTGAACCAATTTGGTTATCACAACAGGGTATAGACCCATCTTTATATTTTGAAAATGGCAAAGTATATATGTGCTCCAATCCTGGTGATGCAGTCTGGCTTAGTGAAATAGATGTAAAAACAGGTAAACAACTTTCTAAGAGTTGTATGCTTTGGCAGGGAGATGGTGGTAGATATCCAGAAGGTCCTCATATTTACAAGAAGGACGGTTATTACTATCTTTTGATTTCTGAAGGTGGAACAGAATTGGCACATCATCTAACAATAGCCAGAAGCCGTAATATCTATGGACCCTATGAAAGCAATCCTGCTAATCCGATATTAACTAACTGTAGTCGAAAAGGACAGAATCTGCAGATTCAAGGTACTGGTCATGGTGATTTTGTTCAAGCAAAGGATGGAAGTTGGTGGCTTGTATTTCTAGCTTATCGTAATTTTGGTGGTAGTTATCATCATCTAGGACGAGAAACTTATCTTGCTCCTGTGGAATGGAAAACAGGAGAATGGCCAGTGGTAAATGGTGGTAACCCTATAGACACATTGATGAATGCCACAACTTTACCTAAACAAATGATGCCACAGGCTCAGCCTCTTGATTTTAATCGTGCAGATTTAGGACCTGAATATATACATATACAGAATCCAATATCAGAAAATTATATTTTCAAAAGTAATAAACTTCTGTTGAAAGGCCATGGTAGTTTATCTGATAATAATCAACCTACGTTTATAGGAAAGAGACAAGAACAGGTTTGTGGATGTGTAGAATTTAAGGTTCATCCAAAACATAATGCAGAAGGTGGAATCTCCGTATACCAAATTAATGACGGACATTATGATCTTTTTGTAAAAGATGGTCGTGTTTCTCTTCGATGTAAACTTAAAAATATTGACTATATTTTGAAATCAGATAAGATATGGTCAGAATGGATGAATCTTCGCGTTTCTTATAATGATAAAATGTATAAGTTTGAATACAGTGACGACGGAACTTCTTATAAGTCGTTAGGAGAATTAAATTGCAGCCTTTTAAGCTCAGAGGTTGCTGGTGGATTCACAGGAGTCGTTATCGGAATGTATGCAGATGGCGGAGACGTTGAGTTTGCACAATAAATTAATGAATAAAATAGATTAATATATAGTTTTTTATGGCAAAGACAAGATTAACAAGTAAACAGTACTTCATACCATTCGTTCTAATAACGTCTTTATTTTTCCTTTGGGGATTTGCAAGAGCTATTTTAGATGTATTAAATAAACATTTTCAGAATTCACTTGATATTAGCATCACCCAATCTTCATTGATACAGGTGACCACCTATTTTGGATATTTTATTATGGCTATACCTGCAGGTTGGTTTATCAATCGAAATGGTTATCGTTTAGGTGTCGTCATAGGACTTCTTTTGTTTGGAATTGGTGCTTTGATGTTTATACCGTGTGCAGCAATGGACACTTTCTTCGCGTATTTAATAGCGTTGTTTATTATTGGTTGTGGTTTGGTTTTCTTGGAAACATCTGCAAATCCATATGTTACAGAATTGGGTGACAAAGAAGCCGGGACTAGTAGATTGAACTTCTCTCAGTCATTTAATGGTTTAGGAAGTTTGTTTGCTACTTTTGTTATCGGTCAGTTCTTTTTTAATGGAAAATCAGAAGGTGATGATGTTGTAGTCCCATATACAATATTAGGAATATTGGTGCTAATTATAGCAATCGTATTTTCACGAGTAGAACTACCCGAAATACGTCACGAGGAAACAGATGAGGATCGTAGCCGTGGTACACGTATCATGAAACTTTTCCGTCACCATCCTATGTTTGTATTTGGATTGTTTGCTTTGTTAGCTTATGAAATTGCAGAGATCTCAATTAATAGTTATTTCATAAATTTCGTAACGGGACAAGGATGGATGAACGACAATGTAGCTAGCATTGTACTTACAGTAGCTCTAGCCTTCTTCATGGTTGGACGTTTTGTAGGCAGTTGGATTATGCGTCGCATTCCAGCTGAAATAATGTTGTTAGTTTGTTCTGCAGGAAGTGTATTGTGTATGATATTTGTATTATTCGACCTTGGTAAATTATCCATGGTAGCTATTGTTTGCAATTATCTTTTTGAGGCAATCATGTTTCCAACAATATTCTCACTTGCTCTTAGTGGATTGGGCAATCTTAAAATGAGTGCGTCATCTCTGCTGATGATGACGCCTATTGGTGGTTGCGGATTCTTACTGATTGGAATAGTTGCAGACAATACCAATTTGGTTATTCCATTCATTATACCGCTATTCGGTTATATCGTCGTATTACTGTTTGCTTCCGAACTTACCCGAAAGAACGGAACCATGTTACGTCGTAGTCCTATATGGAATAAATTCAAGTCTTAAAATCATAATTTATGACGTTTGTTGCTCGCAAAATGGTTCGTCATTTTTTGTAACCTCGGTTTTACAAAATAATATTAGATGCACTTGATTTCAAACAATATTAATTTTTTTAACCTCTTCGTTGTGGTAAAAAACAAGTGAACATTTTGCTTCGTCAAAAGAAAATGTTAAATTTGCAGTCACAAACGTTTATTTGGATATTATTTTTTTAAAAACAATAAAATTATGGCAGTTAGTTACAAAGATTTAGGTCTCGTAAATACTCGCGAGATGTTTAAGAGAGCCATTAATGGCGGTTATGCTATTCCAGCATTCAACTTCAATAACATGGAGCAGCTTCAAGCTATCGTAAAGGCTTCTTCTGAGCTCAAGTCACCGGTTATCCTTCAGGTTTCTAAGGGTGCCCGTAACTATGCAAACCAGACTCTTCTTCGCTATATGGCACAGGGTGCTGTTGAATATGCAAAGGAACTTGGTTGTGCTCATCCTGAGATCGCTCTTCACCTTGACCACGGAGATAGCTTCGAACTTTGCAAGAGTTGTGTAGACTTCGGTTTCTCTTCTGTAATGATCGACGGTTCTGCTCTTCCTTATGAGGAGAATGTTGCATTGACAAAGAAGGTTGTTGAATATGCTCATCAGTTTGATGTAACTGTTGAAGGTGAACTTGGTGTTCTTGCTGGTGTTGAGGATGAGGTTGTTGCTGAAGTTTCTCATTATACAAAGCCAGAGGAAGTTATCGACTTCGCTACACGTACAGGTGTTGACTCTTTGGCTATTTCAATCGGTACTTCACACGGTGCTTACAAGTTCAAGCCAGAGCAGTGCACACGTGACCCTAAGACAGGTAAATTGGTTCCTCCTCCATTGGCATTCGACGTTCTCGATGCTGTTATGGAGAAATTGCCAGGTTTCCCAATCGTTCTTCATGGTTCTTCTTCTGTACCACAGGAGTATGTTGACATGATCAATGAAAATGGTGGTAAGTTGCCAGACGCAGTTGGTATCCCAGAGGAGCAGCTTCGTAAGGCTGCTAAGAGCGCAGTTTGCAAGATCAATATTGACTCTGACTCTCGTCTTGCTTTCACAGCAGCAGTTCGTAAGGTCTTCACAGAGAAGCCAAATGAGTTTGACCCACGTAAGTTCTGTGGTCCAGCTCGTGACGAAATGGAGAAGATGTACAAGCACAAGATTCTTGATGTACTTGCTTCAAACGACAAACTTGCTCAGTAAGTAATTCTTTGACTTTTAATTTAAGTCAATAAAATATAGCGGAAACAGTAATGTTTCCGCTTTTTTGATTATATTTGCCCTATGGAAACACGATTAACAGAACATTCATCAAACTATGATCATCTTGAGAAGAAGACCATAGAGGAGATTACTGCCGATATAAATCATGAAAACATGTCTGTTCCTGTAGCTATTAATAAGGCTTTACCTCAGATAAATAGTCTCATAACCGAAATACTTTCTCATTTAAAGTTAGGGGGTAGACTATTCTATTGCGGTTGTGGCACAGGAGGACGACTTGCCACCCTTGATACGATAGAGGTGCAAAACACCTTTGGTACAGACGGACGCCAGATTCAGGCAATTTTCCCAGGTGGTATAAATGACCTTACGCAAACTCGTGAGTCACGTGAGGATGATATTGATAATGGTTGGCAGCAACTTGTTGAGAAAGGTGTAACAGATAATGATATTGTTGTCGGTATTTCTGCCAGTGGTACTACTCCTTTCGTGTTGTCTGCATTGAAATGGTGCAGAAGTCACGGCAT
>JAGPJJ010000009.1 GCA_018054505.1 Prevotella sp. | reverse complement strand
GTTAAGCCCACTTGCGCCGATGGTACTGCAATGCAATGCGGGAGAGTAGGTAGCCGCCTTCTTTTAAACAGAAGCCTCGAAGATAGTAATATCTCTCGAGGCTTTTTTGTGTTTGTACCTCTGGAGTGATAAGCTACTACTTCTGTATCAAATAACTTTCATTATTCTGTTGTTTTCTATTTACTGATGACTTTGCAATATTTTTGGCTTTATTTCGTTTCAATAATATGAAATGGACAGACAGAATCAGAAGTATAAAGTTGATATTTATATTCGCGGCTATTATTATAGTCGTTCTGTCTATTGTTGTTTCACGACTTCTGATTCGAGATTTGTTTCGTGAGGAAACAACGCGAATGCAGGTGCTAGCTGAAGCAATGCGCTCATTAAGTATTGCTGATGAGCATACCGATCTTAATCTTGTGTTGAAAGTCATTAATGAAAATAATACGATTCCTGTAATCGTTGTAGATAAAAAGGGTAAAGCTCAACTATTTCGTAATGTTGAATTAGAAGGTCGCAATTATGCTGATAGTTTAAAGGATGCCTCTCAGAAAGCGGCTGTAATGAAAGGCGCAGGAAGATATGTGAGAATAGCTATTGATAATCGCTCTCATGAGTATATAGATGTCTGCTATGATGATTCTATCATACTGAAGCGACTTGCATATTATCCCTATGTCCAATTGGGTGTGGTATTAATATTTGTAGCTATTGCTATATTTGCATTGCTGGCCAATAAGAAAGCTGAACAAAATAAGGTTTGGGTTGGATTGAGTAAAGAAACAGCTCATCAACTCGGTACGCCAATATCTAGTCTGCTAGCATGGATTGCAATATTTAAGGAAGAATATCCTAAAGATTTACTTGTGCCAGAGATGGAGAAAGATGTGAATCGTTTGCAGATAATAGCCGATCGGTTTTCTAAAATAGGTTCGTTGCCGTCTCTGTGTCCTGTAAATTTGGTAGATATAATCAATCATGTAACCGATTACATGGAAAAGCGCAATCCTAGCAATATCAGAATGATTAGAGAATTACCTGAACATGATGTTATAATTATGCTGAATAACTCATTGTTTGAATGGGTGATAGAAAATATATTGAAGAATGCCGTTGACTCAATGAGTGGAATGAAAGGAACGATAACCGTTAAATTGAGTGAGTTTGCTGATATTGTGTCAATAGAGATAAGTGATTCTGGAAAAGGAATAAAGTCTAAAGATATTCGCAATATATTCCGTCCTGGATTTACGACAAAGAAACGAGGATGGGGACTAGGTTTATCTTTAGCAAAAAGAATAGTTGAAGACTATCATCAAGGCAAAATATTTGTTAAGTATTCAGATGTAGGAAAGGGGACGGTATTTTGTATAGAACTCCCTAATACGACAAAAGCTAAGAAGTTTAACATCAATGGTTTAGTAAAAAACTAATTTTTTTGCCTTTAAATTGTTTTATATCAGAAAATATTCGTAACTTTGCAGCCCGTATGGTAAGTTTAGAATCCTTAAAAATTGACCTAAAGAGCTTGGAACAAGGGGCTACGCCTTTTGAATTTGAGCTTAACGATGCGTTTTTTGAGTCTTTAGAGACTGCGGAAGTGCAGCGAGGCAATTTGCATGTCAGTTTGTTGGTTAACAGAACCAATGACTATTATGACCTGAATTTCCATATCGAAGGCTCGGTGATGGTTCCTTGCGATTTATGTCTTGAAGACATAGAACAAAAGATAGATACCGATAATCGCCTTGCTGCTAAATTTGGAGAAAACTACTCAGAAGATGATGACCTTGTGACGGTGGCCGAGGACGAAGGAATACTCGATGTTGCATGGTTCATTTATGAATTTACAGAACTCAATATTCCCATCAAGCACGTGCATGCACCTGGAAAATGCAACCCGGCTATGATAAAGAAGCTCGAAGAGCATTCTGCTACCCGAAGTAGTGGGGATGATGTTGAAGAAGAAGTGGATCCGCGTTGGGCAGCGCTTTCTAATTTAAAAATTGAAGATTAAAATTAAAATTAAAAGATTTAAAAAATTATGGCACATCCTAAAAGAAGACAGTCAAAGACTCGTACACTCAAGAGAAGAACTCATGATAAGGCAGTAACTCCTACATTGGCAGTTTGCCCAAATTGTGGCGCTTACTATGTTTATCACACTGTATGTCCTACATGTGGTTACTATAGAGGTAAGGTTGCTGTTGTTAAGGAAGTAGCAGAATAATGGGTAAAATCAACGCGATAATCACAGGGGTTGGTGGCTATGTGCCAGACTATGTTCTCAATAATGAGGAGTTGTCGCGTATGGTAGATACAACCGATGAGTGGATAACCACTCGTGTGGGTATCAAGGAGCGTAGAATACTAACGGAAGAAGGACTTGGTACAAGTTACCTAGCACGTAAGGCTGCTAAGCAGCTAATCCAGAAGACGGGAGTTGATCCAGATACTATTGATGCACTCATCGTTACCACTACTACCCCAGATTATAAATTTCCATCTACAGCCTCAATCGTATTGGGAAAGCTGGGCTTGAAGAATGCTTTTGCATTTGACTTCGAGGCTGCTTGTTGTGGATTCCTTTATTCACTCGACGTCGCAGCGACTATGGTTGAGAGTGGTCGATACAAGAAGGTTATCGTTATCGGTGCAGATAAGATGTCTTCTTTGGTTGACTATACTGACCGTCAGACTTGTGTTCTGTTTGGTGATGGTGCAGGAGCCGTTTTGGTGGAAGCTAGTGAAGAGGAAGGTTTTGGTGTTCAGAATTCATTCCTTCGTACAGATGGTCAGGGACTTCCTTTCCTACACATGAAGGCTGGTGGTTCTGTTTGTCCTCCTTCGCATTTTACTGTAGATCATCGTTTGCATTATCTTTATCAGGAAGGTCGTACGGTATTCCGTTATGCTGTAACTGATATGAGTGACGACGTTACTAAGATATTGGAAATGAATAATCTTAAAGCCGAAGATGTTGATTGGGTAGTACCTCATGAGGCAAACCTGAGAATCATTGAAGCTGTAACAAAGCGCGCTGGAATTCCTATGGAAAAGGTGGTTGTTAATATTGAGCATTATGGTAATACTAGTGCCGCAACAATACCTTTGGCTCTTTGGGATCATGAAAGCAAGCTAAAGAGAGGTGACAATGTTATCTTTACGGCATTTGGAGCTGGTTTCGTTCATGGTGCATCTTATTATAAGTGGGCTTATGATGGCGGAACTTCTTCATCGGCAACGAAATAACGACTTTAAGTCAAAATGATAATGAAACGCATCCTTCTCATTTTTAGAAAGAATGCGTTTCTTTTGTTTTTATAAACAGTAAATGGTATGCATAAGGCAGGTTTTGTAAATATAGTAGGAAATCCAAACGTTGGCAAGAGTACGCTGATGAATCAGCTTGTAGGTGAACGCATAAGTATCGCTACATTTAAAGCTCAGACTACTCGTCATCGTATTATGGGCATCGTGAATTCTGACGATTGTCAGATTGTGTTTTCTGATACTCCTGGAGTTTTAAAGCCAAACTACAAGATGCAGGAAATGATGTTGGCTTTTTCAGAATCAGCTCTTACTGATGCTGATATCTTGCTATATGTAACCGACGTTGTGGAAAGCCCTGAGAAAAACCTAGACTTTCTAGACAAGGTGAAGAAAATGTCTATTCCTGTATTATTGCTTATTAACAAGATAGATGAGAGCGACCAAAAGAACCTTGGTGACATTGTAGAGAAATGGCACGCTCTTTTGCCAAATGCAGAGATTTTACCTATTTCGGCAAAAAATAAGTTTGGTACCGATATCTTGCTGAAGAGAATCAAAGAACTTCTGCCAGAATCACCTGCTTACTTTGATAAAGAACAATTGACCGATAAACCAGCCAAATTCTTTGTTAGCGAGATTATACGTGAAAAAATTCTACTTTATTATGATAAGGAAATTCCTTATAGTGTAGAAGTAAGAGTTGAGCAGTTTAAAGAGGATGAGCGTAAGATACATATCAATGCTGTGATATACGTGGAAAGAGACAGCCAGAAAGGTATAATCATTGGTCATCAAGGCATCGCCTTGAAAAAGGTAAATACTGAGTCACGTAAGGCTTTGGAAAAATTCTTTGATAAGACAATTTATCTTGAGACCTTTGTTAAAGTTGATAAAGACTGGCGATCATCGCAAAGAGAACTTGAAAGTTTTGGATATAATCCAGAATAATCACAATAAGCTCACGAGTGAGCAAAAAAATAACAATACTTTTGGCTCTGAATGGAATGAGAGCAAACTCTCCTTTAGGAGGGCCGAAGAATGTATAACTTCAGAAATAAAACAAATTTATGGCAAATTTAGTTGCAATCGTAGGACGCCCTAATGTAGGCAAATCTACGCTTTTTAATCGTTTGACACAATCGCGCCGCGCTATTGTAAGTGATACCGCAGGTACTACAAGAGACCGTCAGTATGGCAAATGTTCATGGGGCGCAAAGGAATTCTCTGTAGTAGACACAGGTGGTTGGGTCGTAAAATCAGATGATATTTTCGAGGATGCTATTCGTCGCCAGGTTTTAGTGGCTACGGAAGAAGCAGACCTTGTGCTATTCTTAGTTGATGTAACTACAGGTGTGACAGACTGGGATGAGGATGTTGCGACAATTTTGCGTCGTGCAAAACTTCCAGTTATTCTTGTTGCAAATAAAGTAGACAACAGCGGAGAATATTATGAAGCCGCAGAATTTTATAAATTAGGATTGGGCGAACCCCAGTGTATCAGTGCTGCAACTGGTGGTGGTTCTGGTGATTTGCTGGATCTTGTAATAGATAAACTACCTCAGGAAAACCCAGAGATTGTTGAGGATGAGATTCCTCGTTTCGCTGTTGTAGGTAGACCAAATGCTGGTAAAAGTAGTATTGTCAATGCATTTATAGGTGAGGATAGAAATATCGTAACCGAGATAGCTGGTACTACCAGAGACAGTATATATACACGTTATGACAAGTTTGGCTTTGATTTTTATCTTGTAGATACCGCTGGTATCCGCAAGAAGAATAAAGTTAGTGAGGACTTGGAATTCTATAGCGTAATGCGTTCTATCCGATCTATAGAAAATAGTGATGTCTGCATACTTATGATAGACGCCACTCGTGGTATAGAGTCTCAGGATATGAATATCTTCCAACTTATTCAGAAGAATAATAAGAGTTTGGTATTGGTTGTAAATAAATGGGACCTTGTAGAAGATAAGAGCCAAAAGGTTATTGATACCTTTGAAGCCGCTATCCGTAGTCGTATGGCTCCATTCGTTGATTTCCCTATTATATTTGTGTCAGCTACAACAAAGCAGAGAATTTTTAAAGTTTTGGAAACAGCTAAGCAAGTATATCTAAACCGTAAAGCGCACGTCGGTACTTCAAAACTCAATGAGACAATGTTGCCAATCATTGAAGCTAATCCTCCTCAGAGCTTGAAGGGTAAATATATCAAGATTAAGTATTGTACTCAGTTACCAAATACTCAAATCCCTTCATTCGTATTCTACGCTAATCTTCCTCAGTATGTGAAGGAGAATTATCGTCGTTTCCTTGAAAACAAAATACGTGAGAATTGGAGTATGCACGGATGTCCAATAAATATTTTTATCAGACAAAAATAAAACAACTATTACCCTCATCATTGTGATGAGGGGTAATTTTATTATGAAAAAGATAATATATATACTACTGTTTGTATCAGTTTTATTCTCATGCGGATCAAAGAAGAACGACCCAAGTGAGATTGTCGGAAAAACCGCTAAGATATATTATGACTATTTGTTGAATGGTAATTATGATGCTTTTGTTGCTGGAATGAATCAACCAGAACGTATTCCTGATAATTATCGGGAACAGTTGGTCGCTAATGCCAAAATGTTTATCGGACAGCAAAACGAAGAACATTCAGGAATAAAGAAAGTTGATGTATCATCTGCAAAAGCTGATACTATCAATAATACCGGCGAAGCATATCTGCTACTGACTTATGGTGATAAGAGCACAGAACAAGTGGCAGTTCCTATGGTTAAACGCAAAGGCGTTTGGTATATGAGATAGACTTATTGGTTTCCCTGTGCCATCTCTGCCTTCTTCACCTTACGGAATAAGTCACTGGCAAAGACTAGATCGTTGAGCTTTTCATTAGTATTGCTCATAATGTCGTCTTTCGTGCCTTGCCACTCATTATTACCTTTATAGATGAATAATATATTCTCACCAATACCCATAACAGAATTCATGTCATGAGTGTTGATGATTGTTGTCATTTTGTATTCTTTTGTAATTCCTGAGAGTAAATCGTCAATGACAAGAGATGTCTTAGGATCAAGACCTGAATTTGGCTCGTCGCAGAAAAGATATTTCGGATTTAAGACTATAGCTCTTGCTATAGCTACACGCTTCTGCATACCACCTGAAATCTCACCTGGAAACTTTTGCTGTGCATCAATCAGATTTACTCTGTCAAGGCATTCTTGTGCTCTTTTTACGCGTTCCCTATAATTCATGTTGGAAAACATATCTAAAGGAAACATAACGTTTTCCAAAACAGAGAGAGAATCGAAGAGCGCTGCACTTTGGAATATCATTCCCATTTCGCGTCTCATCATGACTTTCTCGTTTTTGCTCATTGTTACAAAGTCACGATTGTCGTATAACACTTCACCGCTAGAAGGAGTAAGTAGTCCCACTAGATTTTTCATCAAAACAGTTTTACCGCTACCGCTTTGCCCAATGATAAGATTCGTTTTTCCATCCTCAAACACTACATTGATATCGTTGAGAACTGTTTTGTCTTCAAAAGACTTATATAAATGTTTTACTTCAATCATGATAATAACTGTGTGAGGAATACATCTGAAAATAAAATAAGTACACTGCTGCAAACAACAGCGTCAGTGCTGGCTTTTCCTACATCGATAGAGCCGCCTTTAACCGTGTATCCAAAAAACGATGAAACACTAGCAATAATATATGCAAAAAACATACTCTTAATAATACTCATCCACATGAACCATGGATTGAAAGCATGTTGTATACCTAGTGTAAGGTCATCAGGAGAAAGCATATGGCCAAGGTAAGCTGTGCCATAGGCTCCAACGATACCCATTGCAGAACTAAAAATCACAAGGAAAGGCATGATAGTCATTAATCCCATTATCTTTGGAAGAATGAGGTAACTTGCAGAATTGACTCCCATTATATCCAGTGCGTCAATCTGTTGAGTGACACGCATCGTTCCTAATTCTGAAGCAATGTTTGAACCAACTTTACCTGCAAGAATAAGACACATGATACTGCTTGAAAATTCAAGAAGCATAATTTCACGTGTAGTGTATCCAGAAACCCAACGTGGCATCCAAGGACTTTGAATGTTTACTTTCATTTGAATACATATAACAGCACCAATGAAAAAAGATATAAGCAAAACTATACCAATGGAATTTACACCGAGTTGGGACATCTCTTTTATATACTGCTTGAAAAACATTCTCATCCTTTCAGGACGTGATAAAGAATGGCCCATAAGAATAATGTATTCGCCAAATGTTGTGAGATATTTATATAATAATTTAATTATAAACATGTTATTATCCTTTTGTTTGTTGCAAAAGTAACCAAATTTCTCTAAAAAACTGCTATATTGAGAATAGTTTTTGTTTTTTTATTTTGTATTCATGCTGATTTAAATTAACTTTGCATCCAAATTCATGAATTTATGGACGAAACAAAGCTTACGACCCTTCGTACGGAAGGACTTGTGAAGCGTTATGGTAAACGAACAGTTGCCAATGGCGTGAGCATAAATGTTAAACAGGGAGAGATAGTTGGACTTCTTGGACCTAATGGTGCTGGTAAAACGACTTCTTTCTATATGACAACAGGTCTGGTTGTTCCAAACGAGGGGCATGTTTATATGGATGATACTGAAATAACGGATTATCCTGTATATAAGCGTGCACAAGCAGGTATTGGTTATCTGCCACAGGAGGCCAGTGTGTTCAGAAAAATGAGTGTAGAAGACAATATCATGTCAGTGCTTGAAATGACAAAATTGTCTCATGAACAACAACTTGCAAAACTTGAAAGTCTGATTAAGGAATTCAGATTGACGAAAGTGCGTAAAAACAAAGGAGATCAACTCTCTGGAGGAGAACGACGTCGTACGGAAATAGCGCGATGTCTTGCTATAAACCCAAAGTTTATTATGCTTGATGAGCCTTTTGCAGGTGTAGACCCTATTGCTGTAGAGGATATACAACATATTGTTTGGCGTTTAAAATATCGTAATATTGGTATATTGATAACTGACCACAATGTGCAGGAAACTTTGTCTATCACAGATAGAGCTTATTTGCTTTTCGAGGGTAGAATTCTTTTCCATGGCTCATCAGAGGAATTGGCTGCTAATCCAATAGTTAGAAAGAATTATCTTAGTGAAAATTTCGTATATCGTAGGTTTAAGCCAAATGAGGAAGATGAAGCTTTAGAAGAGCAGATAGAAGAAGAAAATGCTATAGAAATTAATTTGGAATCAAATCAAACTTCTTTTGGACAAGATGCAAGTAAAGATTGATATGGTTAAAAAAACAAATTTTTCTTTTATATATTAGGTATATTCGCTAATTATCAGTAATTTTGCGCTCCGAAAATTGCGAACAATAAAAAAATAATAATATAACAAAAACATCAGAAGATGAATATTTCATTTGAAAATCCTGACAAGGTCAATGGTCTGTTGACTATTACTGTCGAAGAAGCTGATTACAAAGAGAATGTCGAGAAGACATTGAATGATTACCGTAAGAAGGCTAATTACCGAGGTTTCCGCCCAGGAATGGTTCCTATGGGCTTGGTAAAGAAACAGTTTGGTACATCTGCAAAGATGGACGCAATCAACAAACTTATTGGTGAGCAGATTTACAAGTATGTAAACGACAACAAGATTCAAATGCTTGGTGAGCCTCTTCCTTCAGAGAAACAGGAACCACAGGATTTGGAAAAAGGTACAACTTTTACTTTCGTTTTTGATATAGCTGTTGCTCCAGAATTCAAGATGGTTCTTGATGGTCACAACAAACTTGATCATTATACAATTACAGTTGATGATGAACTTATCGACCGTCAGGTTGAAATGTTTGCTTCACGTGCTGGTAGTTATGATAAGGCTGAAGTATTCGAAGGTAATGATATGCTTAAGGGTGATATTCGTGAACTTGACGCACAAGGCAATACAAAAGAAGGTGGCATAACTGTAGAAGGTGCTGTCTTGATGCCAGAGTATATTAAGGTTGACGATCAGAAGAAACTTTTCGAAGGTGCTAAGCTTGGTGATGTAATAACATTCAACCCAAAGAAGGCTTATCCAGAGAATGATACAGAAATATCTTCTTTGTTGAAGATTGAACGTGAAGAAGCAAAGGATCTTACAGCTGATTTCAGCTATCAGATTACAGAAATTCAGCGCTTCAAGAAGCATGAGATAAATCAGGAACTTTTCGATCAGTTGTTCGGTGAGGGTACTGTTAAGAACGAAGAGGAATTCCGTAACAAGATTGCTGAAGGACTTAAAGAACAGCTTGCTGTTGATGCAGACTATAAGTTTATTCTTGATGTTCGCGCATATTGCGAGAAGAAAGTTGGTAAACTTGAATATCCAGATGCTTTGCTTAAGCGTATCATGTTGAATAACAACCAGGATAAGGGTGAAGAGTTTGTAGAGAAGAACTACGAACAGAGTATTAAAGAACTTACTTGGCATATGATTAAGGAGCAGTTGGTTGCAGCTCGTGATATTAAGATTGAAGATGCTGATGTATTGGATGCAGCAAAAGAAACAGCTCGTACACAGTTCGCTCAGTATGGCATGAATAATGTTCCTGACGAATATGTAGAGAACTATGCAAAGGAAATTCTTAAGAAGAAAGAAAATGTAGACGGACTTGTTGATCGTGCTATAGACCGCAAGCTTGTTGTCGCATTGAAAGATTCTGTAAAGCTTAACGAAAAGGAAATAAGTCTTGATGACTTCAATAAAATGATGCAAGAATAATAGTTTTTTTGAAAAAAAACTTCTTTTATAAAGAGGTTATCGTCTTTTTTTATTATCTTTGTCTATGTAAAGATAGCCTGACGCTTAAGCGTTGGCATCATATTTGCAAGATAGATATAATAAAAGGGCGATAGCCTCTCTTTTTTTATCTTTAAACGAACGATTTTTTATATTATGAATGATTTTAGAAAATATGCTACTAAGCATTTAGGCATGAATGGTATGGTGCTTGACGACGTGGTTAAATCACAGTCTCAGTATTTGAACCCATACATCCTTGAAGAGCGTCAGTTGAACGTTACACAGATGGATGTATTTTCACGCCTTATGATGGATCGTATAATCTTCCTCGGAACAGAGATTGATGATTATACAGCCAATACTCTTCAGGCACAACTCCTTTATCTGGACTCTGTTGACAGTGGCAAGGATATATCTATTTATATCAATAGTCCTGGTGGCAGTGTGACAGCTGGACTTGGAATTTATGACACAATGCAGTTTATTAGCAGCGATGTTGCTACAATCTGTACGGGTATGGCCGCCTCAATGGCAGCAGTGCTATTGGTTTCTGGTCAGGAAGGCAAGCGCTCAGCCCTTACTCATAGCCGCGTTATGATTCATCAACCACTAGGCGGTGTGCAAGGTCAGGCTTCAGATATAGAGATAGAAGCTAAGGAAATACAAAAATTCAAGAAAGAACTTTATACAATCATTTCAAATCATTCTCATACTCCTTTTGATAAGGTATGGCAGGATAGTGACAGAAACTATTGGATGAATGCTGATGAGGCAAAAGAATATGGTATGATAGATGATGTATTGATACGAAAGAAATAATATGGCAAAAAAAGTTTGTAGCTTCTGTGGAAGAGGCGAAAACGAAGTAAAGCTGCTTATAACAGGCCTAAGCGGTTACATCTGTGAAAATTGTGCGCATCAGGCTTATGAAATAGTACAAAGTGCGGGCTTAGCAGAAGATGAAGAATCGCACAATGGCGGAAAAGACAGCTCTTTCAAAATTAATAAGGTTCCTAAACCAAAAGATATAAAAAAATATCTTGATGAGTACATTATAGGGCAGGATGAGGCAAAACGCTTCCTTTCAGTTTCTGTGTACAATCATTACAAACGTCTCCAGCAACCTGTAGATGATAATGGTGTTGAAATAGAAAAGAGCAACATTATTATGGTGGGTAGTACAGGAACTGGTAAGACTTTGTTGGCTCGTACTATTGCGAAAATGCTTGATGTGCCATTTACAATTGTTGATGCTACAGTTTTTACAGAGGCAGGATATGTAGGCGAAGATGTGGAAAGCATCTTGAGTAGATTGCTCCAAGTTGCCGATTATAATGTAGCAGCCGCAGAACGTGGAATTGTCTTTATTGACGAGATCGATAAAATTGCACGTAAAAGCGATAATCCTTCAATAACTCGTGATGTAAGTGGTGAGGGAGTTCAGCAAGGTTTGTTGAAACTTCTAGAGGGCACAATGGTTAATGTCCCACCTAAGGGAGGACGTAAACACCCAGATCAGGATTATATTCACGTTGATACCAAGAACATCTTGTTTATCTGTGGTGGTGCTTTCGATGGAATAGAGCGCAAGATCGCACAGAGAATGAATGCTCACGTAGTGGGATATAATTCAGTGCAGAATGTAAGTAAGATAGATAAGTCTGATCTTATGAAATATATTCAACCTATGGATTTGAAGTCTTTTGGACTTATTCCTGAGATAATAGGTCGTTTGCCAGTTCTTACATATCTTAATCCTCTTGATCATGAAGCACTAAGACGTATACTCGTAGAACCTAAGAATTCTATTATCAAACAGTATGAAAAACTCTTTGATATGGATGGCATAAAACTAGAATTTAATGAAGATACATTGAATTTTATCGTTGAAAAAGCTGTCGAATATAAATTGGGCGCACGTGGATTGAGGTCTATTGTAGAGTCTATAATGATGGATGCTATGTTTGAAATACCCTCAAAGCGAACAAAGAGCTTTATTGTCACCTTGGACTATGCTAAAGCTCAGCTTGACAAATCACATTTGCAGAAATTGGAAACTGCATGATACATATAAATATTAGATTGCAACTGGCAATGGATGTTGCCGGATGCAATTTAATAAAAAAAATAAAATCTAATATAGTGGATTAAGAAACTACTTGTTATATGACAAAGGAAGTTAATCTTACACAGCAGCTCAAACATTATTTCGGCTTTGATAAATTCAAAGGCGATCAGGAAGCTATTATCAATAATCTGTTGGATGGTAATGACACATTTGTGCTTATGCCTACCGGAGGAGGTAAAAGCTTATGTTATCAATTACCTTCTTTGATAATGGAAGGTACAGCTATTGTTATTTCTCCTCTTATTGCATTGATGAAGAATCAAGTTGATGTCATTAATGGAATGAGTGAGGAAACTGGTGTAGCACATTATTTAAACTCATCTCTGAATAAAGCAGCCATACAACAGGTTATGGATGATGTGAGAAATGGTATCACAAAGTTGTTGTATGTAGCACCTGAGTCTCTTAACAAGGAGGAAAACGTAGAGTTTCTTAAATCTGTAAAGATTTCTTTTTATGCTATTGATGAGGCTCACTGTATTTCTGAGTGGGGACATGATTTCCGTCCTGAATACAGAAATATACGACCAACAATAAGCAAAATTGGCAATGCTCCAGTAATAGCTCTTACAGCAACAGCAACAGATAAGGTACGTACAGATATAAAGAAAAATTTGGGTATCTCTGATGCAAAAGAATTTAAAAGTTCTTTTAATAGAGCGAATCTTTATTATGAGGTACGTCCGAAGACTCAGGAAATAGATAAACAAATTATAAAATTTATCAAGCAACATGAAGGCAAGAGTGGTATCATATATTGCCTTTCAAGAAAAAAAGTTGAGGAACTTTCTGAAATTCTGAAAACGAATGAAATAAAGGCTGCTCCATATCATGCAGGACTAGATAGTTCAACACGTTCACAGACACAGGATGATTTCCTTATGGAACGTATTGATGTGATCGTTGCTACGATAGCTTTTGGAATGGGTATCGATAAGCCAGATGTGCGTTTCGTTATACATTATGATATACCAAAAAGTCTTGAAGGATATTACCAGGAGACAGGTCGTGCTGGACGTGATGGCGGTGAGGGAATTTGTATAGCTTTCTATGCTCAGAAGGACCTAAAAAAACTTGAAAAGTTTATGGAGGGTAAGCCTGTTGCAGAACAGGATATTGGTCGACAATTACTTCAGGAAACAGCAGCTTATGCTGAATCTTCAGTGTGTCGTCGTAAAATGTTACTTCATTATTTTGGTGAGGAGTATAATCAAGATAACTGTCATAACTGTGATAATTGTCTTCATCCTAAAGAAAAAATAGAAGCAGGTAAAGCTTTACTTATTGTATTGAAGTCAATATTAGCTATAAAAGAAAACTTCCGTCAGGAATATATCATTGACTTTGTAAAAGGTCGTGGAACTGATGATATAGTATCTCATCATCATGATCAGTTAGAAGAATTTGGATCAGGTGAGGACGAAAATCCTAAATTATGGAATCCCGTTATTCGTCAGGCTCTTATTGCTGGATACCTAAAGAAAGATGTAGAAAACTACGGATTACTAAAAGTTACAGCTGCGGGCAGAAGATTCGTTAAAAAACCAGAAAGCTTCTTTGTCGTAATGGATAATGAATTTAAAGATGATTACGAAGAAGAAAGTGGAGATTCTGTTGCAGCAGCCCTTGACCCAGAGCTCTTTTTGATGCTTAAGAATCTACGTAAAAGTATGGCTCAAAAGCTAAATATTCCAGGATATGTTATTTTTCAAGACCAGTCTTTGGAACAAATGGCTACAATGTATCCTATTACAAATGAAGAGTTACAACAGATACAAGGAGTAGGAGCAGGTAAGGCAAAACGATATGGTAAGGAATTCCTTCAATTGATAAAACGTCATTGTGAGGAGAATGGTATAGAACGTGCCGAAGAATTGCGTGTGCGTACTGTTGCAAAGAAAAGTGTGACTAAAGTTAAGATTATTCAGAGTATAGACCGTCAGGTAGCTCTTGATGACATAGCTGATACTTTAGGAATGGAATTTACTGAACTTTTGGATGAAATTGAAGCAATTGTATATAGTGGAACAAAGATAAATATTGATTATTTTATTGATGATGTTATTGACGATGATCATATTGATGATATCTATGATTATTTCAATGAAAGTGAAACCGACAATCTTGAAGATGCAATAGAAGAGTTAGGAGAAGATTACTCTGAAGATGAAATACGTCTTGTTAGGATTAAATTCTTATCTGAAATGGCAAACTAAGCTGACGTTAAATAGCATTAATTCAATAATAAAATGGTGAACGTATAGTACCCATGTGGAAAATTATTACTATATTTGCACGCAATAAATTTTTAAAGTTACAATATGTCATCATTTGTTGCAGATAAAATTGTAATGGACGGCCTTACTTTTGACGACGTCCTTCTAATCCCTGCTTACTCAGAGGTACTACCTAAAGAGGTAGAGTTGAAAACCAAGTTCACACGTAACATCAGTTTGAATGTTCCATTTGTGACCGCTGCTATGGATACCGTTACCGAAGCTTCAATGGCAATAGCTATTGCTCGTGAAGGTGGTATTGGAGTTATTCATAAGAACATGACAATAGAGGACCAAGCACGTCAGGTTGCTATTGTTAAGCGCGCCGAAAATGGTATGATTTATGATCCTGTCACGATTCGTCGTGGAAGCACAGTGAAAGATGCTCTTGATATGATGCATGATTATCATATTGGAGGTATTCCTGTTGTTGATGAGGATAATCATCTTGTAGGTATTGTTACCAATCGCGATTTACGCTTTGAACGTCATATGGATAAGTTGATTGATGATGTTATGACAAAAGAAAATCTTGTAACAACTCACTTGCAGACAGACCTTGTTGCTGCTGCGCAGATATTACAAGAGCATAAAATAGAAAAACTTCCTGTTGTAGACAATGATAATCATCTTGTTGGTCTTATTACATATAAGGATATTACTAAGGCCAAGGATAAGCCTATGGCTTGTAAAGATGAAAAGGGCCGCCTTCGTGTAGCAGCCGGTGTCGGTGTTACTGTTGACACAATGGATCGTGCTAAGGCTTTGGTTGAAGCTGGTGTTGATGCCATTGTTATTGATACAGCTCATGGTCATTCAAAGGGTGTTGTTGAAAAACTTAAGCAAGTTAAAGCTGCATTCCCTAATGTCGATGTTGTTGTTGGTAATGTTGCTACAGGTGCTGCAGCAAAATATCTTGTAGATAATGGTGCTGATGCGGTTAAGGTTGGTATTGGCCCTGGTTCAATTTGTACCACACGTGTTGTTGCTGGTGTAGGTGTACCACAGCTTAGTGCTGTTTATGATGTATTCTCTGCACTAGAGGGTACAGGTGTTCCATTGATAGCAGATGGAGGACTTCGCTATTCTGGTGATATCGTTAAGGCTATTGCTGCTGGTGGAAGTTGTGTTATGATTGGTTCACTTGTTGCCGGCACAGAAGAGAGTCCTGGCGATACAATAATCTTTAACGGACGTAAATTTAAAAGTTATCGTGGAATGGGTTCTTTGGAAGCCATGGAACAGAAGAATGGTTCTCGTGACCGTTATTTCCAGAATGATATAAAAGAAGCAAACAAACTAGTTCCAGAAGGTATTGCTGGTAGAGTTCCTTATAAGGGAACTGTTCAGGAGGTTATATACCAGCTTATAGGTGGTTTGCGTTCAGGAATGGGATATTGTGGAGCTAACAGTATAGACACGATGCATAATGCGAAATTCGCTCGTATTACAAATGCAGGTGTTCTTGAGAGTCATCCACATGATATCACTATCACGAGTGAGGCTCCAAACTATTCTCGTCCTGAATAATAATGAGATGTAAAAAAACTATATCAGTGTTAATAGCCATGCTCCTTAACGGGAGCATGGTTTTTGCGCAGTCTGTAGATCCCGTCATTATGACAGTAAATGGTAAACCAGTATTGCGTTCCGAATTTGAATATTCATATAATAAAAATAATTCAGACGGAGTGATTGATAAAAAATCTGTTGATGAGTATGTTGATCTTTTCGTAAATTATAAGCTAAAGGTAGAGGCTGCTCTTGATGCGCATCTAGACACAATGAAGTCTTATCAAAATGAGTTTGCATCATATCGAGATCAGCAAATTAAACCTTCAATAATAACGGATTCTGATATAGAAAATGAAGCGCGTCACATATATAATGAAACTCAACAGAGAATAGATTCACATGGTGGAATCGTGAAAGTTGCACATATATTGTTAAGACTTAATCAACGTGCTTCACAGGAAAAAGATGTAACTGCTAAACTGCGTATAGATTCTATATATAGAGCATTACTCAACGGTGCAGACTTTGCGCAGTTGGCAAAAAAATATTCTGATGATAAGGAGTCGGCTGCTAATGGCGGTGAATTGCCATGGTTACAATATGGACAGACTTTTCCTGAATTCGAAAAACAGGCTTTTGCTCTACAAAAGGGACAGATGAGTAAACCTTTTATGTCGCCTGTTGGTTATCATATCATATTGATGAAAGACAAACGCAATTTTTTTCCTTATGACTCATTGCGTGCTGACATCATAAAATTTATTGAACAAAGAGGTATTCGTGAGAAAATAATAAATGCACGATTGGACTCTATATCAAAAACTGAGCATGTGACGGTGTCGGACGTGCTTGCCAAAAAGACACAAGAGATGGAGTCAGAAGACTCTTCTTTGAAATATCTTATTAAGGAATATCATGATGGACTGTTGCTCTACGAAATCAGTAATCGTACTGTCTGGAGCAAAGCCGCAACTGATGATGATGCACTTTCTAAGTATTTCAAGAAAAATAAAAAGAAATATAAATGGGAGCAACCTAGATTTAAGGGCATAGCTTTCCATACAAAATATAAGGATGATTTGAAAGCCGTAAAGAAGATCCTGCGTAAAACGGATTTTTCAGAATGGTCTGATGTGCTGAAAAAAGTATTTAATAAAGATAATATAAGAATACGTGTTGATAAAGGCATTTTTAAAATGGGGGACAATTTGTTGGTTGATAATCTAGTTTTCAAACAGAATAAATCATATACACCTATTGCTGATTACCCTTACGATGATGTCTTTGGCAAGAAGTTGAAGTCTCCAGAGAACATATCTGATGTTCGTCAAATGGTAGTCAATGACTATCAGGAATATCTAGAGAAAAAATGGGTTGAGACTTTACGAAAGAAATACCCAGTGAGCGTTAATCATTCAGTTCTCGCTACTGTTAATAAACATTAGTCTTTGCAGATCTTAATATAATATTGAAATAAAATAGAATTTATGAATAAGGGATATAAAATATTTTCCGCCTTCCTTGGACTATTGCTCCTTATAGGAATGTCAGCTAAAGCAAACAAGACAGATGGTGTAAAGTCTAGTACAGAGGATTCTGTAAAGGTTAAACCATCTTTGCAGAAAGCTCCTGAACATAGTGTCATTGACGAAGTTGTTTGGGTTGTAGGTGATGAACCTATCTTGAAGTCTGATGTAGAGCAGATGCGTTTGCAAGGTGAAATGGAGGGTGTTAAGTGGGGAGGTAATCCTGACTGTACTATTCCTGAACAACTTGCTGTGCAGAAATTGTATCTTCACCAAGCAGAGATAGACTCTTTGGATGTTTCTGAATCAGATATTGCTAGTAGTGTAGATCAGCAGATTAATTTCTGGATTAATTCAGCAGGTTCACGTGAAAAACTTGAAGAATATCAAGGCAAGACCATAAATCAGATGCGCTCTGACCTACATGATGATTTTAAAAATCGTCAGCTCATAGAGAAGATGCGTCACAAACTTGTTGAAAATATATCTGTAACACCATCTGATGTACGCAAATATTTCAAAGATTTACCTCAAGACAGTATTCCTTTCGTGCCTACAGAGGTTGAAGTAGAAATACTTGTTCGTCAACCGCGTATTCCACAGTCTGAAATAAACAGAGTAAAAGATCAACTTCGTAGTTTTACAGATCGTGTTACAAAGGGTGAAACTTCTTTTGCTACTTTAGCACGTTTGTATTCAGAAGATCCAGGTTCTGCACGTCAGGGTGGTGAAATGGATTATACTGGTCGTGGAACTTTAGATCCAGCTTTTGCTAATGTAGCTTTCAATCTTACAGATCCAAAGAAAGTTTCAAAAATCGTAGAGTCTGAGTTCGGTTATCATATTATCCAACTTATTGACAAACGTGGTGACAAGATAAAGGTTAGACATATTCTATTAAAGCCAAAGGTTTCTGATCAAGAAATCAATCAGGCAATAGGTCGTTTGGATTCAATAAGTAATGATATTAAAGCTAAGAAGTTTACTTTCGAGGAGGCATGTTCATATCTTTCTGAAGACAAAGATACTCGTAATAACCATGGCCTTATGGCATATAGCGATAATCAAACCGGTAAAGTTACATCTAGGTTCCAAATGAAGAATCTTGCAACAGAAGTAGCAAGCGTTATTGATACAATGAAGGTTGGGGAAATATCGGCTCCTTTCAAGATGATAAATTCAAAGGGAAAGACAGTTGTTGCTATCGTGAAACTTAAGAGTAGAGTTGAAGGTCATCGTGCTAAGATTACTGAAGACTTCCAAACTATGCAGGATGTTGTTGAGGCCAAGGAACGTGAGAAGAAGCTTCACGACTGGGTAGTAAATAAGATAAAACAGACTTATGTCCGCATGAATCCACGATATAAAGATTGTGATTTTGAATACCAAGGATGGGTTAAATAAATGAATTTTAGTAATATAAAACGATATATATTCGGGCATAGAATCGTCGTTCCGGCGGTTTTGTGCCTGTTTGGACTAAGCATATTTCAAACTATCGGTGCTGCTGGTCGTAAGAGTAAGCGTGTAAATATGGATGACAGGGTGTATCTTGTTCATGCAGATATTCTTAAATATAACCAAATGGGTCCTAATCCTGATGCACAAATAGTAAAAGGACGTGTGCATTTTACTCATCAAGGAGCAAGTCTTTGGTGTGACAGTGCATATTTCTTTCAAAGTTCTAATTCTGTTAAGGCTTTTGGTCATGTTCGCTATGTTCAAGGACGTGGGTTGTCTTTGATTGCGAAACGTGCTTCTTATGATGGTATGCGCCAATTACTAGAGGCTCGAAATGATGTTGTGCTTCATCATGGTAGTAAGGTCCTTTACACAGATAGTCTTGATTTCGACCGTTTTAATAATTATGCTTATTTCTTTGAGGGTGGACGTCTTGTGGATGGAAAAGACCGTTTGTCTTCAGATTGGGGAGATTATAATACCCAAACTCGTGAGGCTGTTTTTTGGTATAATGTTAAGATGCATAGCAGTAATCGCATCATCACAACTGATGAATTGCATTATGATACCAAAAAGTCTATTGCGCATGTTGTGGGACCAAGTAAGATTATTCAAAAGGGTAGTGTTATCAATACAACTGATGCCTATTTCAATAGTAAGACTGATAAGGCCGAGATGTATAGTCGTTCAACTGTTACAGATAAGAATAAGGTAATAACAGGAGATAGTCTTTTCTATAGTAAGAAAACAGGATTGGCTCGTGGATATGGAAACGTTATCTATGTAGACAAAAAAAACAAGAACCAACTTCTTGGGCATCGTCTTGTTTATAATGAGAAGACAGGTCGTGGTTGGGCTACAGGACATGCTTTGGCAAAAGAATATTCGCAAAAAGATACTCTTTATATGCATGCTGACTCAATGAAAATCTATACATTCAACATAAATACAGATTCTGTATATCGCAAAGTTCATTGTTTTAAGCATACAAAAGTTTTCCGTAATGATGTTCAGGCTATTTGTGATTCTCTTGTTTATAATACAAAAGATTCATGCATGACTATGTATAAAGATCCTATTGCATGGAATACAGATCGACAGATATTAGGTGAAGTCATAAAGGTATATTTGCAAGATAGTACGGTTCGCGAGACACATGTAATAGGTCAAGCACTCAGTATCGAACTTATGCCTGACAAGAAGCACTATAACCAATTATCAAGTAAGGAAATTACTACTTATTTTGTAAAGGGAAACGTGCGTAGAGTAGTTGCTTCTGGAAATGTAAAGACAATATACTATCCTGTTGATGATAAGGACTCAACCCTTCAAGGATTAGTCTACACAGAGACGGATACAATGAAACTGTATATTTCTCCAGAGAGAAAGCTTCAAAAGATATGGACTCCGAAAAATGAGAGTGTTATGTATCCAATGACGCAGATTCCTCCTAATAAATATAAGTTACCTGAATTTGCATGGTTTGACAACTTGCGTCCAACAGGACCAGCTGATGTTTTCTTATGGCGAGGAAAGGGAGATGATAATAAATTGAAACCGTTAGGTCGCAAAAAAGCACCATTACAACATATTGATAACACTGAAAAATAGTTTGTTTAGGCACCAAACAGCTGAGTTGAATACATTTTATCGTAATATATTTATGTGATTAATGTCAGAACTCTTTTCATTTTTTGAAATCAAAATATCGCAGCTGTTTGGCAATATTAATTTGTTGTGTTGATAATTAAGTTGCTTCAGGTGTTCTTTTAAGCAATGCTAAATTCATCTCGTTATGCACATGATAGGGATATATAATGATGTTGCAGATATAGTAATTCTAGTTTTCCCTTGTGCAGTTTTGTCTTGTTTTAATATTTTTACTTTAATGACATTTTATGAGTGACATAATACAGTTATTGCCTGATTCTGTAGCCAATCAAATTGCAGCAGGAGAGGTTATTCAGCGTCCAGCTTCAGTGATAAAAGAGTTGGTTGAAAACGCTGTTGATGCAGGAGCTAAGAATATTAATGTTCTTGTTGTTGATGCAGGAAGAACTTCTATACAAGTGATTGATGATGGTAAAGGTATGTCTGAAACAGATGCTAGACTATCTTTTGAGCGTCATGCTACGTCAAAAATTCGAAGTGCAGAAGATTTATTTTCTCTCCACACAATGGGGTTTCGTGGTGAGGCCTTAGCTTCCATAGCTGCCGTAGCACAAATAGAGTTGAAAACTAGACAAGCTTCCGACGAAATAGGTACACTTCTTTCTATTTCAGGTAGTAAGTTTACTGGTCAGGAGCCATGCTCTTGTCCTGTAGGAAGTAATTTCTCTATAGAAAATTTATTCTATAATGTTCCTGCACGCCGTAAGTTCCTTAAATCTAATTCAACGGAACTGAATAATATAATAACTGCTTTTGAGCGTATAGCATTGGTTTATCCAGAGATATCTTTCACATTACATAGTAATGGTACCGAAATGTTTAATCTTAAGGCTGGTGTATTACGTCAGCGTATAATAGACATTTTTGGCAAGCGTCTTAATCAGGATTTACTCTCCGTAAATGTTGATACTTCAATGTGTAAAATATCTGGTTATGTAGGCAAACCTGAGTCTGCTCGTAAAAAGGGAGCACATCAGTATTTTTTTGTTAATGGCAGATATATGAAGCATCCTTATTTCAGTAAAGCTGTGATAAATGCTTTTGATCGTCTAGTTCCAATGGGAGAACAGGTGCCTTATTTTATTTACTTTGATATTAATGCTGAAGATATTGATGTAAACATTCATCCAACGAAGACTGAAATTAAGTTTGAAAATGAACAGGCTATTTGGCAGATCCTTTCAGCATCAGTCAAAGAATCTGTAGGTATGTTTAATGATGTTCCATCAATTGACTTTGATACTCAGGGACGTCCAGATATCCCAGTTTATAATCCTGAGAATAATGTTGCTGCTCCTAAAGTGCAGTTTAATCCAACTTATAATCCTTTTAATACTGGTAGCAGTTCTCAGCCATCTACAAAATCAGTAGACAAATGGGAAAATCTTTACAATGGATTAAAAAGTCAGCGTAGTCAAGAAACTGAACTGTTTACTTCAAAGATGACGCAACCTTCTACCGATATTGATGAATCTCCGGTTGAAAATGTCATCGCAGAGAAATCTCCAGCACATTATCAGTATAAGGGATGCTATATTATGACTGCGGTAAAGTCAGGTCTTATGATTGTTGACCAGCATCGTGCTCATGTAAGAATACTTTATGATAAGTATCTTGAACAGATGAAAGATAGGGAAGTGCCGTCTCAGAAAGTTTTATTTCCTGAGACCATACATCTTTCAGCAACAGAGGATATCACTCTAAATAAGATAGAACCAGAAATGGTAAAGCTAGGCTTCGAGATCACCGCTCTTGGTGGCGCAAGCTATGCTATAAATGCTATTCCTGCTGGTATAGAAGGCTTGAATGTTGTTGAGCTAGTACACGATATCATTGTTTCGGCACAAGAAAAAACTGGCGATATTACTCAGGAGACGAATAGTGCTTTAGCTTTAACTCTTGCACGTAATGCAGCAATACCTTTTGGACAGGTATTACGTAATGATGAAATGGAAAATATATTTAATAGTCTATTTGCTTCATCAAATCCAAACTATACACCTGATGGGAAAAATATTCTATGTATATTGAAACAGAGTGAGATAGAGCATCTGTTGGGATAAATGATTTTTTCATAAATTGTAAAACTTTTGATAAAAAAGATGTAATTATCTAGAAATAGTACTATCTTTGCGATATAAAACTTATAATTACAAATAATACGACTTATGAAAAAATTATTAATTTCTTTTGCCTTAGTCGGATGTTCTTTAGCTTCTTTCGCACAGGAGCCAGAACCAGTATTAAAGCATAGCATTTCAACTAATTCATTTTGGAGTAACTGGTTTGTACAGCTAGGAGGTGATTACAACTCTTGGATTTCGAATCAGGAACATAGTCTTGGCTTGAATAATGGTGATAGCTATGGATTGTTTGATAGTGAGCGCACAACTTTTGGTGGTGCTGTTGCAATAGGTAAATGGTTTACTCCTAGTATCGGATTGCGCACAAAACTTCAAATGTGGAAAGCCAAACAGGTTGGTCCTCAGATTTCTTCAAATAAGTTCAATTATTGGATGCTTAATGAACATATTATGTTCAACTTAAGCAATTTGCTATATGGTTATAATCCAAATCGTGTTTGGAATCTGACTCCATTTGTTGGTGGTGGCATTTCACGTAACTGTACTTCTAATCTTTTTGCTATGCAGCTTAGTGCAGGTATCAATTCTTCTTGGAAAATTTGTAATAAGCTCAGCGTTTACACTGAATTTGGATATAACAGGCTAGAAGATGATTTCGATGGAGTACAGAATGGCGGAAAAAATAATAGCCGTGGCTGGAATGCCAAAGACAACAATCTATATGCAGAAGTTGGTATCACGATGAACATTGGTAAAGGTGTTTGGAACAAAACGATTGATGCAGATGCAATTAACTCAATGTCTCAATCTCAACTTGATGCTCTGAATGCTCAGTTGGCTGACTTATCAAGTGAAAATGTACAACTTCGTAAGGAAAATGCGAAGAAGGATACGACAAAAGTTACCGTTACAGAAATTAAGAGCGTAAAAGAATTTGTTACAACTCCAATTTCTATATTTTTCAATATTGGCAAGATCGATATTTCTTCTTTAAAAGATCTAGTTAATGTTCGTGCCCTTGCTAAATATGCCATTGAGAATAAGTCTAATATTCTTGTTACTGGTTATGCAGATGCGGCAACAGGTACGCCTGAAATCAATAAGTCACTTTCTCTTAAGCGTGCTAATACTGTTGTTGAGCAACTTGTACTGATGGGCGTTTCTCGTGACAATATAAAGACTGCTGTATTTGGTGGATCCGAAACTCTTAAACCAATAGAGTTCAACCGTCGTGCTACCGTCCAGATTACAGAATAGAATAATCTTATATAAAATAAAAGAGGGCTGCAATA
>JAGPJJ010000098.1 GCA_018054505.1 Prevotella sp. | reverse complement strand
GATATTTCCTTAATCGGAAAACGTGCATCACTAATCACACCTAAACAATTATCCGCAAACTTATTATATATTCTCATCGCTTCTTCATAAGTTCGCGCAAGCACCACCTTTGGACGTCCACGCATACGAAGAGTTGTCTGATGTCTATTAAGGGCTTCTGTTGCAAAGCGTTTACTTTGAGCTAGAATATAACTATATAAATTTGGTAATATAGATGAATAAAAGCGGATACTATCCTCAACAAGCAATATCATCTGCACACCACTTTCCTTAATATCATGTTCTAGATTCATCTTGTCTTCAAGTAACTTTATGATGGATAGGATGAGATTCGTATTACCTAACCAGCAGAAAACATAATCAAAGATACTTAAATCCTCATTTTGCATTCTTTTAGTAATACCATGAGAAAACGGTGTAAGTACTACGCATGGTATATCAGTAAATCTGCCTTTAATATCTCGTGCCACAGAGAAAGCGTCATTATCAGCATTACCAGGCATACAAATCACCAAATCAATATTCGTTGTATTGAGTACTTTAGTAGCCTCATCTGTTGTTGAAACCTTAGTAAATGTTGGTGGATATCTAAGTCCAAGTTCCATATACTCATTATATATTTTTTCGTCAACACGTCCGTCATCCTCTAACATAAATGCGTCATAAGGATTGGCAACTATCAGAACGCTATATATTCGTCTCATCATAAGATTGGCAAACGTCACATCTTTTAGATAAAACTTATTGAATTCATGGGGTATTTTATATTCCATGGCTGTTTTAGTTTGCATTATATCTGCAAATATAGCATTAATAATTGATAATACCATGAAATAATTATTGTATTTTTCTTATCTTTGCACACTAGAGAAGTGCCACTATAGCATACAAACATTCTGTCTATACTCACTCTTTTTCACTGCCTTTTGATGGTAGCGTAATACATAAGACGATAAAGTAACGGATAAAAATCAAGATTATGGAATTTACAACAAAAGTAGACATCACTAAATCATCATGGACGATTCATCCTTGTGAAAGAATGCTTTTCGTGGGGTCTTGCTTTGCAGACAATATTGGAAAACGATTTCACGAAGAAAAATTCAACACTGATATTAATCCTTATGGCGTCATGTATAATCCGGCAAGCATTCTGCACACTGTTGAAAAATACTGTGAGGAGTCTGAAAGCCAACCAGATAAGGCTTTTCTCACTCTAGGTACCAATCACGTTTATATACTAAATGAAACTGGCGAAATAGTAGACAATTGTATGAAAAAGCCACAAAAGCTTTTTACCGAGAAAATACTATCAACTGATGAATGCTACAACTATCTGCGTAAAGCAGTTATGAGATTGATGTCTAAAAATAGAAATATCAAAATCATTGTGACAGTTAGCCCTATCAGATATCGTAAATACGGCTATCACGAGAGTCAACTCAGCAAAGCAACTTTATTACTTGCTGCCGACAAACTTACAAAAGAGGAACACGTGGATTATTTCCCAGCCTACGAAATTCTTAATGATGAATTACGTGACTATCGTTTTTACAAAGAAGATATGCTGCATCCAAGCGATCAGGCAGTTGAATATATTTGGGAAAGGTTTGCCGAAACTTATTTTGGCAATGACACCAAAGAGTTTCTAAATGAATGGAAACCGATTAAAGAGGGTTTAAATCACAAGCCGTTCAATCCGGAATCAGAAGATTATAAGAAATTCATTAATGACGTAACGAATAAATACAATTCATTTGCAAAGAAATGGGACATAACAAAATAAAGTTATTATGATTGTTTAAAATCAAAAAAGTCTGCATTGTATCATATTGATGACAATGCAGACTTTTCTTATTTAATAAAGAATACTAGTTAGCCTTCTTTTGTTTTTTACGTTCGATGTAAACCGCAAATAAAACTACAAACAAAAGTATCACGTAAGATATATATGCGATTGTTTCTGTTTGGTCTACACTCTTCGGATAGAACGTTAGCACGACCTTATGATTTCCTGGCGCAACATTTAAAGCACGAAGCACATAGTTTACTCGACCTAATTCTACAGGCTTACCATCTACAGTTGCAGTCCATTCAGGATAGTATATTTCTGAGAACACGACAACTCCGCCAGTAGCGCTCTTCACATCATAACACAACTTGTTTGGTTCGTATGAAGTTATCTTAACCAAAGATGTACTGTCTTGTAGTTTAGACATTCCTAGTTGTTTCTTGAATTTAGCATCAGCAACAGCCTCATGACGCAAATTGATTTTGCCAAGTTCATCTATTTCCTGATTTGCATTATCTACATAATTTATTTTGTCAACAAACCAAGCATTACCATAAACGTAAGGATTCTGAATGCCCACAGTCTGATTTCCCTGTAAAGGAACAATAAAGTATTTAGCGTTAAGCATATTCAATATAGGGAATATACTATCACCGCTCACCTTTGTCATGTCTCCACCAGCAGCAGATATAGCAGGCATTAGTTTCTGCATTTCTGGACTAATGTAAGCTTCGATCAGTTCTTGGTAACGACGCAATTTTGCAGCATGGTATCCACCAATACTCTTGTGATAATAACTTGTTTCGTTTTCGTTAAACGTATTTGTAGACAAGTTTAGCACACGGTAATCCAAGCTCTTATCCTGAAGAATTTGCTTATCAGTAGCAGTCATAGGCTGTTCCTGTTCACGAACGCTCTGTTCTACAAACATATCATCATTAAGATAACGTTTATTTACCTGCCACATATCAATAAGACAAAGCAAAGTTATTGCACCAATCATATATTGGGCTTTTAGCTTTCCTGACTTGAAAAGGAACAAGAAGAAAGAACCAATAACGATAATCCAGAATGAACGCCAACAATCTGACGTAAAGATGCTTTCACGAATACTACGCAGATTACTCTCCAACGGACCTAAGTAATTAGCAGGAATACTCTTCAGTGCCTGCATTTCTGATGAAGAAATGAAATCAGAGAAGAATGCAGTTGGCATAATTGCAAAAAGTAATGCAACACCAGCTGTAAGTCCAAAACTAATATAAACGAATTTGATCTTTCGTTTTAGAATATCTGGCTCATCAACAATCTTCTTCAATGCTAACATCGCAAGTAACGGTATCGTAAATTCTGCAATAACAAGAATTGACGCAACCGTTCGGAACTTACTATACATAGGCACATAATCTATGAAGAAGTTTGTGAAAGGCATAAAGTTTCGTCCCCACGACAGTAGAATACTCAATACTGTAGCTCCAAGCAAAGCCCATTTCATAGGTCCCTTAACAATAAACAATCCCAGTATAAACAACATTAGCACAAACGCACCTACATATACAGGTCCACTTGTTCCAGGTTGTTCACCCCAATACTGTCCCATCTGCTGGTATACCTGCATGAAATTAGGATCAGCCTTCTCCATCGCCTTAGCATTAGAAGCCAAAGGAACAGAAGCACCACCTTTAGTATTTGGAACTAGCAACGTCCAAGTTTCGTCAATACCATAACTCCATTGAGTTATATAGTCACGATCAAGTCCACTGTTAGTTTGGTTAGCAGTATTTTTCTTTACCAGTTCACTTTTACCTCTCATACTTTCCTGAGAGTATTGCCAAGTATGGTAAAGATTAGATACATTAAGCATTATTCCGATAATGGCACCTGCTGCACAAGCTAATGTTGCCTTTCCGAAATGTTTTAAATTCTTTTGTTTTATCGCCTCTATAAGATATGCAATAATCATAAAGAATATCACAAAGAGGAAATAATATGTCATCTGCACGTGATTTGCAGCAACTTCGAACGCGGAGAATATAGCCGTGACAATAAAGCCCCAAAGATACTTCCCTCGATATGAAAGAACGACTCCGGCTATCATTGGTGGAAGATAAGCAAGGGCCATCACCTTCCATATATGTCCCGCAGCTATAATGATAAAAAAGTAGGACGAGAATGCCCATACAACAGAACCCAAAGCAGCAAGCGTCTCTTTAAAGTTAAATGCACGCAGTAGAATATAGAATCCTAAAAGGTATGCAAAAACATACCATACATTTTCAGGTAACCACAAATGATATGCTCTGATTACCTGCTGCAAAAAACTTGTACTTTTGTAAGTCGGTGCAGTCTGATAAGTTGGCATTCCACTGAATGTGGCATTAGACCATCTTGTAATCTTACCAGTGCGATCATGATATTCACTTTGTTCCTGACCAGCACCACGACCAGCAGAAGCATCATGGCGATACAGAATTCGTCCTTCTGTATCAGCAGGAAAGAAATAGGCAAAAGAGATTACTGCAAAAACTACCACAACCAAAAGGTCTGGCAGATATTTCTTTAAAGTTTCCATTATATTTTTATAAACGTTTATATTTTTGATATCTGTGTGCAAAGATAGTGCAAATATTAATGAGAACAAAATGAATTTGTTCATTTTTTATCTCTATTCACAGCCTATTTTCAACGCTATTTAAATATACATAAAAAAACATACGGGACACAGACTTAGTCAGTATGCCCCGTATGTACGAAAAACAAGAATTACACTCTACTGGCGATTCTCATTCTTTGTTTTTATGTGTTCTTCATATTCAGCTAATTCACGTTCACCAACATGTGCTAATCCATAATGTTCATCATGTTGGCTAAGGTCTAGACCAATTTCCTCACTTTGAGAACTTACGCGCATTGGAATCATTTTGTCAATAAGCCAATATCCAAAATAGCTCATTCCAAAGGTGTAAACAACTACGATTACAACTGCCAATATGTGGTAGAGGAATACGACAAAACCAGCCCAAGTTCCAGATATCAAACCGCCTTGGATAAATATACCTGTTAGAACAGTACCGAAAATACCACCTGTTCCATGAGTTGGGAATACATCTAAAGCATCGTCTATTCTAGAATGGCTACGCCAATAAACTGCAATATTACAAATAATTGTTATCACAAATGAGATAAATATACTCTGTCCTACTGTTACATAACCAGCAGAAGGAGTAATTGCAACAAGACCAACTACACATCCTACGGCTGCACCCATTGCAGACGGTTTGCGACCACGAAGACAATCAAAGAATATCCATGTCATCATAGCTGTTGCACTAGCTGTATTTGTATTCAAGAAAGCTTTTACTGCAGTACCATCTGCATGAAGCGAACTTCCGGCATTGAATCCAAACCATCCGAGCCAAAGCAATGCTGCACCAAGTAATACAAATGGAATATTTGCAGGTTCTGCATCTATTGTTGATTTCTTTCTTCGTCCCAGGAATATAGCTCCTGCTAATGCCGCCACACCTGAAGATGCATGGACCACTATACCACCGGCAAAGTCAACTACTCCCCATTTAAGAAAGAGTCCGTCTGGATGCCATACCATATGTGCAAGTGGACAATAAATCATAACAAAGAAGAATATCATGAAGAACATATAACCAGAAAATCTAACACGCTCTGCAAAAGATCCTGTTATCAATGAAGGTGTAATAATAGCGAATTTCATCTGGAACAAGGCAAACAGCGCCAAAGGAATCGTTGCTCCTCCAAGCACCTTACCAGTTGCAGTCATATATATACCGGCTCCAACATTTTTAAACATCATAAAAGTAAATGGATTACCTATAACGCCTCCAATATCGTCACCAAAAGCAAGACTAAATCCAAACACAACCCAAAGAATACTAATCAGTCCCATCGCAATGAAACTTTGGAGCATTGTTGATATCACATTTTTTGCTCCTACCATACCACCATAGAAGAATGACAATCCTGGAGTCATCATCAACACGAAAATTGTTGAAGTGATAAGCCAAGCTACATCGGCCGCATTAATCTTTGAAAAATCACATGTGAACGAGGGTTCACCTACAAAGAGCCCTGCTATGGCTATAATCACCATTGAGATCATCAATATTATCCATCTCTTTTTCATTGTTTTCTTTTCCTTTATCATAATAATCAATCTTTATAAGCTTGTTCATGTATTCCTGTAACAGCACGACCACTCGGATCATTCATATTCTTAAACGCTTCATCCCACGCTAGGGCTTCAGCTGTACTACAAGCAACACTAGGCACGCTAGGTACTGTACGTGCTGCACTATCACTTGGGAAGTGTTCTGCAAAAATAGAACGGTAATAATATTCTTCCTTATTTCTTGGAGGATTTACAGGGAATCTTTCTTCTGCATGTTCCATCTGTTCATCGCTAACCTGATCTGAAGTAATTTTCTTCAAAGTATCAATCCATGAATATCCCACTCCGTCGCTAAACTGTTCCTTTTGTCTCCAAGCTACCTCAGCAGGCAACATATCAGCAAATCCTTCTCTTACAATTTTCTTTTCCATTGTCTGTCCAGGACACATCTTTGCTTCTGGATTTGTACGCATCGCTACGTCAAGGAATTCCTTATCTAGGAAAGGAACTCTGCCCTCTACACCCCATGCAGCAAGACTCTTGTTTGCACGCAGGCAATCATACATATAAAGTTTAGACAATTTTCTAACAGTCTCTTCGTGGAAAGCCTTTGCAGAAGGTGCCTTGTGGAAATAAAGATATCCACCAAAAATTTCATCTGCACCCTCTCCAGAGAGAACCATTTTTATACCCATGCTCTTTATGACTCGAGCCAAAAGATACATTGGAGTTGAAGCTCTTACTGTAGTAACATCATAAGTTTCTATAAAATATATCACGTCTCTTATTGCATCAAGACCTTCTTGTATTGTATAGTTTATTTCATGATGAACAGTTCCAATATGGTCTGCTACCAATTTAGCTTTTGCTAAATCCGGAGCATTCTTTAATCCTACAGCAAAAGAATGAAGTCTTGGCCACCATGCCTTGGTTGAACCATTATCTTCAACTCTATTCTGTGAGTATTTCTCAGCAACAGCACTAATGACAGATGAATCAAGTCCTCCAGAAAGCAACACGCCATAAGGAACATCACTCATAAGCTGGCGCTTTACAGCGTCCTCAAGCGCATCGTGTATTTCCTTAACACTTGCATCATTGTCTTTCACGTTGTCATAATCCATCCAATCACGTGTATAATATGGAGTCATTTTACCTTCACGACTGCTATAATAATGTCCTGGCAAAAACACTTCATATCTATCACAATTACCTTCAAGAGCTTTGAGTTCACTTGCTACATAAACTTTGCCATCGTCGTCATATCCTATATAAAGAGGTATGACTCCAATTGGATCACGGGCAATAAGAAATTCGTCTTTTTCAGCATCATAAAGCGCAAATGCAAAAATACCACTTATATCTTCAAGAAAATTAATACCTTTCTCTCTATATAAAGCTAGGATAACCTCGCAGTCACTTCCTGTTTGGAACTGATACTTACCTGCATATTGCTTTCTGATTTCATGATGATTGTATATCTCACCATTCACAGCTAGAATTTGTTTCTTATCAGGACTAAACAATGGCTGTTTTCCTGATTCAGGATCTACAATTGATAATCTTTCATGAGCTAATATTGCGGAACCACCACAATATATACCGCTCCAATCTGGACCACGGTGACGAATTTTCTGACTCATGCGCAAAGCCTTCTGCCTTAGTTCAGAAGTTTGCTCTTGGATATTAAATATTGATAC
>JAGPJJ010000097.1 GCA_018054505.1 Prevotella sp. | reverse complement strand
AAAATTACTTGTGGTTTCAATAGGGGCATAATCAACATATCTAAGACTACGGCGTAAATTTTTTCTTAGCATTTTTGGATTGTTGTGCACAAAGACACTGTTACCTTGTCGAAAATGCCACTCCTCTGTGTCTTTTTCAACATTCTCTATTGATCTTAATGTGTAAAGCACAGCATTCTTTTCCTGTTGCTTTACAAAAGGTACTTCCTTTACTTCAAAGCCAAATAAACTTATCAAGATGCTGCCTTGAAGTTGTGCAAATCGTGAAATATGTAATTTAGACAACCATTGGTCAAGTTTTACAAAATTAACGACACCACCTCTGGTACGCAAGTATTGCCCCAGTTGTATAATTCCTCTTACAGGTATACCATGATTCATTGTGGCATTAACGTTACTTGCAATAATTCTCAATAAATAAATTGTTTCTATAGACGTGTCAGCAGCATGACGCTCTTCTTCCTGAATGGTTTTCAATCTTGATTTCAAGATTGGATTTGACATAGTTACTTCACCAGCAGGCATTTCAGCTATATTTTTCATCAAGCCCATTAGCTTTTTCATCTTAAACTTAGACATTGGTTCAAGAGATTCTTTTGTTGAGAAATTATCTATTCTCAATTTAGCGAATAAATTCCTATGTATAATGTTCATAACTATATGTATTAAGAATATTTTTTCGGATATCTAAAAATTATTGCCAATGAAGCTGCCAAGCCTATTGCTATTGGGTAATAAAGGTATGGCATAATTTGTATAGGATTAACATTAGCCAATCCTGCCGCAAGAAGCATTTGAACGCCATACGGAATTATGCCTTGGATGCAACAAGAGAATGTATCTAATATACTTGCTGCTTTTCTATTATCTACTCCAAAACGGTCACCTATTTTCTTAGATATAGCACCAACAGTTAGTATTGCCACCGTATTGTTAGCTGTACATATATTTACAAAAGATACAAGAGCTGCAATAGAAAATTCGGCTCCTCGCTTTCCTGATATTTTATTTGTTATCTTTTCTATTACGTAGTCTATTCCACCATTTTCTCGTATGATTTCAAGCATTCCACCTGCCATCATTGCTATTATAACCAACTCTCCCATACTTAATACGCCATCACCCATAGCACCAAACCAGCCATATATATTGTAGTCGCCATTTAGAATACCAATGAGACCACACAAAACTAAGCCAATTGTCAAAACACTCATTACATTCATTCCTACAACCGCCGTTATCAAGACAGCTAGATAAGGTATGACCTTTAAATATTCAACTTGTTCCACATGTGCTGGTGCATGAAAGTCAGCTCCCATAATGGCATATATTGTCAATACTATAATAGCAGCAGGAGCCACAATCATAGCATTAACTTTAAACTTATCAGACATGTTGCAGTTTTGTGTTTGCGTAGCTACGACAGTAGTGTCTGAAATGAATGACAGATTATCGCCAAAATATGCTCCTCCTACGACAATTGCTGTTATTAGAGCAGTATTAGAACCTGTGGAATGTGCGATACCAGCTGCGATTGGTACCAACGCTACAACCGTTCCGACACTTGTGCCTATTGAAATAGATATGAAGCAAGCTGCAAGAAAAAGTCCTGGCAAAATCAAACTTGCGGGTAAGAAATTAAGAGCCATGTTGACTGTAGCATCAATGGCCCCCATACTTTTTGCAGAAGTTGCAAAAGCTCCTGCAAGCACATAAATCCAAAGCATGAGCATAAGATTACTAGCACCAGCACCTTTGCTAAATGTATCTATTCTTTTTTTAATGGGAATACCACCAAAAATGATAACAGCATAAATGCTAGAAATCATAAATGCTACACTTAGTGATAGATTTGGTTCTTTGTCAGTTTTATCTACAGAATAGATAGTAAACATAACAATGAATGCCATCAATACAAATAATGGCGACAGTGCTAGTAATCCTTTTTTGTTGCTCAATTGTTGTATTTATTATAGTGTTACACCATTCTTAAAAATAGAAATTTCCCTATATTCATTAACTTCGTTCATAACAAGTTCGCCACTTGCAACAGCAATAACTTTATTAATAAATTTATTAAGAACATCTTTCATTTCACTACCTTCGATAAGTTCTCCCGCATTAAAATCAATCCAATTTGGCTTGTTCTTAAATAGGGTAGAGTTGGTGCTTATTTTCATTGTTGGAACAAATGTACCAAACGGTGTACCGCGACCAGTTGTAAACAAAACCAACTGACAACCAGAAGAAGCTAAAGCTGTAGAAGCAACGAGATCATTACCTGGGGCTGAAAGTAAGTTAAGACCATCATTATTTAAACGCTCACCATATTCCAAGACTCCATTAACTTTAGCGCGTCCACACTTCTGAGTACATCCAAGAGCTTTATCTTCGAGCGTTGAAATTCCGCCAGCCTTGTTTCCTGGAGAAGGATTTTCACCAACAGGTTCACCATGACTAATGAAATACTCCTTAAAATTATTGATTAAGCTAACTGTTTTATTAAACAATTCTGGAGTTTTACATCTATTCATCAATATTGTTTCAGCTCCAAACATCTCTGGAACTTCAGTCAATATACTAGTTCCTCCTTGAGCGACTAGCCAATCAGAAAATTCACCAACAAGAGGATTAGCTGTTATTCCACTAAATCCATCACTTCCACCACATTTAAGTCCAACTCGCAACTTACTTAACGAAACATCTTCACGCTTGTCATCTTTGGCTAATGAATACAGATTTCGCAATATTTTCATGCCTTCCTCAACTTCATCACCCTTAACATTTTGAGTAACAAGAAGTTTGATACGATCTCTATCATAATCGCCAAGGGTTTCCATGAATTTATCAGGTTGATTGTTTTCACAACCCAAAGACAGGACCAACACTCCACCAGTGTTAGGATGTAAACAGATATCACGCAATATCTTACGAGTATTTTCATGATCCTCACTCAACTGAGAGCAACCATAATTGTGGTGCCATGCATGGATTGCATCTATACCTTGTAGTTTTGTTTCTTCCTTAAGTTTATTTACCAACCTTTCAGCAACACCATTAACACATCCGACAGTAGGAACAATCCATATTTCATTTCGAGTTCCTACATCACCATTCTTGCGTATATAACCCTTAAATGTTTTATTTTCATTTTCAATGTTAACATCCTCATTAACAGGTGAATATGTATACTCAAGTGTTCCTGATAAATTGGTCTTTAAATTATTTTCGTTCACCCATTCACCAGCTTTTAGGTCAACTTTAGCATGACCAATAGGATAACCATATTTTATAATATTATCACCCTCTGCAGCATCATGAATGAGAATTTTATGACCAGAAGGAGTATCTTGTAGAATGGTAATTTCTTTGCCATCAAGATTGATAACCTCTCCTTTCAATAGAGGTCGAAGACAGACAACAACAGTGTCTGCCTTATTGATTTTTAGTACAGCAGTTTGTTTCATTTGTTATGTAGTATTTATAATTGAGTTCTACGATAGAAGTCAACATTTTCTTTCAATAATAATTCTATTGGCATATAATTTACAGGTTGCACCTTCTTCTTTAAAACTATAGCTTTAAAAAGGGCTTCAACACAACTGTAACCTTGTTGATATGCATGCTGGGCAATCAGGAACGAAATACTTCCTTGTCTTAAACACTCTGCATTTTTACCAACCATATCATATCCCATGATCTGAACATCACGTCTATTTGTTCTTAATAAGAATTCACCTACAATATGTGCTTTTGAATTAAGCGTTATACAATGGTGTACTTGTGGATGATTGTTGAAAAAATCATCAAGTATGTCATCATATTCTTTTTTATTGCTGTCAAGTGGTAAGTTTACTTCCAATATTTTTATGTCAGGGAAGTGGTCTCTCATATAATGTCTAAAACCAACTTCACGGTTTGCCTGCTGCTTACTTACAACTCTACCTGATTTCATTTGCTTCATAAGCATAATCTCAGAATCATTTGCAGCAACCATCATTAATACTTTAGCAGCAAAATATCCACTACTGAAAGAATCTTGACCATAGAAAGAAAGTGGTAGTAAATCAGGCATGTAAGAGTCAAGCATTATAAATGGCGTGTTCGACTCATGTAATTTATCAGTAAACTGTCTTGTTATGTCTAGTTCGGCAGGAACAACAATTACGCCATCAGGATTGTCAGCAAGACATTCTTCACTTTTTGCAGCAAAAGATTCATCGCTAAATCTTTCATAATACATTATCTTTACATCAATATGGAAATCACGCCTTGACTCCATAGCTTTTTTAGCACCTTCTTCGATTTCTTCCCAATATGTTTCCTGCTCATGATTTGGAATAAAAAGATAGAATGTGTACGACTTATTATATGCCAAAGCACTGGCATACATGTTTGGCTGGTAATTCATCTCCTTAAGAGCTTTTTCTACTTTTTCTCTAGCAGGAGCTGAAACATTAGGACGATTGTGCAGGACACGATCTACGGTTCCAACAGAAACTTCCGCCATTTCGGCGATGTCTTTGATTCTTATTTTTTCAGTCATAGTCTTAAGTAATAATCGCTAACACACCACGCCTTAAATAAATAAGTATTATGTGCGCCCACGAATATGTATTATTTGTGGCAAATATAGTAATAATTATTGAATTGTGTGTGCGCACAACCATTTTTTTAGCTAAAACCACATTTTTTTTTCATTTTATTTTCTAAATTGCAAAATTATACTTATTTTTGCGATGACAAACAAGTTATAATTAATCTATAACAAACAATTTAATTAAACATTAAAAATGGGTAAAATCGTTACATTAGGTGAGATCATGCTTCGCCTTTCACCTGAAGGCAATTATCGTTTCATCCAGACTGATTCATTTAGAATTATCCCTGGAGGCGGTGAAGCCAATGTTGCTGTTAGTTTGGCCAATTACGGTCATGATACATATTTCGTATCAAAACTGCCAAAGCACGAAATCGGTCAGATTGCAGTAAATGCACTTCGTCGCTATGGTGTTAATACTGATTTCATTGCAAGAGGTGGAGACAGAGTAGGTCTTTATTATGCAGAAACAGGAGCTAGCATGCGCCCTTCTAAAGTTATTTACGACAGAGCAAATAGTGCTATAGCTGAAGCAGAACCTTCTGATTTTGATTTTGATTCAATTATGGAAGGTGCAGACTGGTTCCACTGGAGCGGTATAACACCTGCTATAAGCGATAAAGCTGCAGAACTTACAAAATTAGCATGTGAAGCTGCTAAGCGTCATAACGTAACAGTATCTGTAGATTTGAACTTCAGAAAGAAATTGTGGACATCAGAGAAGGCTATATCTGTAATGAAACCTTTGATGAAATATGTAGATGTCTGCATTGGTAACGAAGAAGATGCACAACTTTGTCTTGGATTCAAGCCTGATGCTGATGTTGAAGGTGGAAAGACTGATGCTGAGGGATATTATGGTATTTTCAAAGGCATGGCCGAAGAATTTGGTTTTAAGTATGTTGTTTCTACACTTCGTGAGAGTTTATCAGCTACACATAACGGTTGGAAAGCACTAATTTACAACGGTAAGGAATTTTATCAAAGTAAACATTATGACATAAATCCAATTATTGATCGTGTCGGTGGTGGTGATTCTTTTTCCGGCGGTTTAATTCATGGTATGCTAACATATAAAGATCAAGCTAAGGCTTTGGAATTTGCAGTTGCTGCGAGTGCCCTAAAACATACTATACCTGGAGATTTCAATTTAGTATCTTTGGATGAGGTTGAAAGTCTGGCTGGTGGAAATGCGAATGGACGCGTTCAACGCTAATATAAAACTACTTAACTAAAGAATATGGCAAGATTTAACAAAGTACAAGTCATTTGCGCTATGAAAGAAACAGGTATGGTTCCTGTATTCTACAATAGTGATATAAATATATGTAAAAATGTAATAAAAGCCTGCTACGATGGTGGAGTCAGAGTATTTGAATTTACTAATCGTGGAGACTTTGCTCATGAAATATTTGGAGAGTTAGTGAAATGGGCTACAAAAGAATGCCCAGAACTTATTCTTGGTGCAGGAACAGTTCTCGATGCAGCAACAGCTGCTTTGTATTTACAACTTGGTGCTAATTTTATTGTAGGTCCAAATTTCAACCCAGAAATAGCCCCAGTATGTAACCGTCGCCTTGTTCCTTATTCTCCAGGATGCGGAAGTGTTAGTGAAATGAGTAATGCACAAGCAGCAGGATGCGACGTGACGAAAGTATTCCCTGCAGGTAATGTTGGTGGCCCTTCATTTGTTAAGAATGTGCTAGGTCCTCTGCGTTGGAGTAACATTATGGTTACAGGTGCAGTTTCTCCAGACGAAGAAAATCTTACATCATGGATCAAAGCTGGTGTGCTTTGTGTCGGAATGGGATCAAAGTTGTTCCCTAAAGAAACAATTGCTGCTGGTAACTGGCAAGCCATAACTGATAAATGTAACGAAGCTTTAGGATATATTGCCAAAGCAAGAAATTAAATACAAGATAATAAAAGGCTTCTTAATGCTTATAAGCATAGGAGGCCTTTTATGTTTTTCAGCATGTTCACCGTCAAATAAAGATGAGGTTGATTTGCTGAATGAGAAATCTTACGCATTTCATTACAGAAATTTAGATTCGACATATATTTATGCAAGAAAAGCTTTTTCGCTATCAGATGGTTACCCTGAAGGAAAAGCTGAAGCTTTAAATAATCTAGCTTTTGTTAGTACTATCCGTATGAACTATAGCGGAGCGTACAAACTTCTGAATGATGTTGAAGGTTACACCGACAATCAAATAGAACTTCTTATTGCAGATGTTCAATGCATGCGTCTTTGTCAAAGACAATCACGCAATAAAGACTTTTATTCGTATCGTGAGAACGCAATACGACGAATGAAACGAATTGATGAAGAAAAGAAAGATTTGACGGACCGTCAAATAATGCGAATTACTTATGCTACAACTGAATTTCATATTATAAACTCTACTTATTTTTATTATGTAGGATTGAAAAATCAATCTATTGAAGCCCTAAAAAAAATAGATCCATTTGGTCCTATTCAAAAAGATACAGCCCAATTATTATCATATTTCTATAATATTGGAGCAGGAGGAATTATAACAAAAGGTACTAGCAAGGACATTAGCCAGCAAGAATTTAATTATCTAATGCGGTGTTATATCCTTTCACAAAGATATCATTATCCATTTTGGGAAGCAAACTCTATGCAGGCTATAAGTGAGCATCTTCAAGATGAGAAAATGAGAGATTATCTTATAGCTAATAATTTGCCAGACATAAAATACGTGAATACAGATTATATGCCTGATTCTCTATTAGCGGGTAACCTAGCTCAACGTTCACTCAAGATATTTACCAAATATGGTGATGTTTATCAAATAGCAGGTTCGTATAGAACATTAGCAGAATGTTATTGGCAGATAAAAGATTATAAGTCTGCTATATCATGTCTTAATAATGCATTATATATAAACACTGCCACTAGTGTCTCTTAAAATTATTTAAATTCAAAGTTAAAGTTCTCATGCACAACGTTTTAGCCCAGCGACACCCTGTCCGGGTTTTGAAATGCTTACCTTTGCATCCGATTCAAAATCGGAGCAGA
>JAGPJJ010000096.1 GCA_018054505.1 Prevotella sp. | reverse complement strand
CTAACTTATGCGTTGATAACATAAAGTTACTGAAAATCAGTCACTTAACCAAATTTTACATACTAAGTATTGTTAATATATTCCATTGATAATGAGATAGTTAACTAATTATTTAACGGACTATTGTGTTATATGACACAATATTAAATGTTTAGTGCATGTGATTTGTACCTTGTATCTATAAAGCAGGAAAGTATAAAGACCTTTTATTAAACTAGGCTGATTTCTAGTACCAGAAGATTTTCTCGTTTATATTTAGTAAGGATGAACTTGCTGAATAGTCTGCCACTATATTCAAAAGTATATTATGTTAATAATATTAGATTATATAAAAAAATCTCCTGCAACTCGTTGAATTGCAGGAGACTATATTTTAAACTTTTTTAGCTTATCAAGTCTTACTTCTTATTGATAGCAAGGTCAAGAGCAACAGCAATAGCTACAGTTGCACCAACCATAGGGTTGTTACCCATACCAAGGAATCCCATCATCTCAACGTGAGCTGGAACAGAAGAAGAACCTGCAAACTGAGCATCAGAGTGCATACGACCCATAGTATCAGTCATACCATAAGATGCAGGACCTGCAGCCATGTTGTCTGGGTGAAGAGTACGACCAGTACCACCACCTGAAGCTACAGAGAAGTAAGGCTTGCCTGCAGCAAGACGCTCTTTCTTGTATGTTCCTGCTACTGGATGCTGGAAACGTGTTGGGTTTGTAGAGTTACCTGTGATAGAAACATCAACATTCTCTTTCCAAAGAATAGCAACACCTTCACGTACATCGTCAGCGCCATAGCACTTAACCTTAGCACGAGGACCATCAGAATAAGCAATTTCTTTAACTACATTAACTTCGCTAGTGTAGTAATCAAACTTAGTCTGAACATATGTAAATCCGTTGATACGGCTAATAATCATAGCTGCATCTTTACCAAGACCGTTAAGAATAACACGTAATGGCTTTACACGAACCTTGTTTGCCATCTCTGCAATTTTGATTGCACCTTCAGCTGCTGCGAATGACTCGTGACCAGCTAAGAAAGCAAAACATTCTGTCTCTTCACGAAGAAGACGAGCAGCAAGGTTACCATGACCAAGACCAACTTTACGGTCGTCAGCAACAGAACCAGGAATACAGAAGCTCTGAAGACCAATACCGATAGCCTCAGCTGCGTCAGCTGCATTCTTTACACCTTGCTTAATAGCGATAGCTGTACCACAAACGTAAGCCCACTTCGCATTCTCGAAGCAGATACGCTGTGTTTCCTCACACATTAGATAAGGATCAACACCTGCTTTTTCGCAAATTTCATTAGCCTCTTCGATACTATTAATACCGTTTTCCTTAAGAGCTGCTAGAACCTTGTCTATACGACGCTCCTGGCTTTCAAAAGTTACTTTTCTAATCATATTTGTATCTCCTTATTCTTTACGTGGATCAATAGCTTTAACAACACCCTGCTCAGCTGTAGTACGACCATATGAACCAGTGAATTTCTTAACTGCTTCATTAGCATCCATACCATTCTTGATAGCTTCCATCATCTTACCAAGTTGAACATACTCATAACCACAAACCTGGCTATCCTTATCAAGGAACTGCTTTGTGATATAACCCTCTGTCAACTCAAGATAACGAGTACCCTTAGCTACTGTACCATAAAGTGTACCAGTCTGGCTACGAAGACCCTTACCAAGATCCTCAAGACCTGCACCAATAACAAGACCACCCTCAGAGAATGCACTCTGGCTACGACCATATACAATCTGCAAGAAAAGTTCGCGCATAGCTGTATTAATAGCATCACAAACTAAGTCAGTATTAAGAGCCTCAAGTATTGTCTTTCCAGGAAGAATTTCTGATGCCATAGCAGCAGAATGTGTCATACCTGTACAACCAATAGTCTCAACAAGAGCTTCCTGAATAACACCATCCTTGATATTCAAAGATAGCTTACAAGCACCCTGCTGAGGAGCACACCAACCCACACCGTGAGTATAACCAGAGATGTCTTTAATCTCTTTAGCCTGAATCCATTTTCCTTCCTCAGGAATAGGAGCTGGACCATGATTTGGGCCCTTTGCGACAACGCACATGTTGTCGACTTCTTTAGAATAAATCATATTCGCTAAATTATTTATTAAATATGTATAATAGAATTTCTATTGAGTTTCAGCGCAAAATTACAAAAAAATGAGGAAAAATACCTATTTCTTGGTAGGCTTTTTCCTCATTTAATGTTTTTTTTATTCTGTACTTTTATTGACAACGAATAATAAATGCGCTTTGCTAAGTAGAGTTTGCATTTCTATAAAGACTATTTGAATGTCAATTCATCTTTATTTGGATTCTTACCGATACTTATTGTATCGCCTTCCTTTATATCTCCACTCAAAATACGCTCACAAACTCCGTCCTCAATATAGTTCTGAATGGCACGTTTCAATGGACGGGCACCAAATTGCACATCGTAACCTTTAGTTGCAACAAATTCCTTAGCCTTGTCTGTTATTGACAATTTATAGCCCAACGAATCTATACGTGCAAAAAGGTCTTTGAGTTCAATATCAATTATTTTTTTAATTGCCGGCAAATCCAACTGATCAAATGTTATAATTTCATCAAGACGGTTTAGAAACTCAGGAGCAAACTGCTTACTAAGACTTTTTTGAATTATACTACGAGCATATTCTTTATCTTTGTCATCAATACTTAAACCAATTGTACCTCCAGCATTAAAACCAACACCTCGGCCAAATTCTTTTAGTTGTCGGGTTCCAGAATTGGATGTCATAATGATAACTGTGTTTCTGAAATCCACTAAACGGCCATTACCGTCAGTGAGTCTACCTTCATCTAAAACTTGCAATAACATATTAAATACATTGCCATGAGCCTTCTCTATTTCATCTAGTAAGACTATAGAGTAGGGATGTCTACGTACTTTTTCTGTTAATTGACCGCCTTCTTCATATCCTACATATCCTGGAGGGGCGCCAACGAGACGAGAAGTATTGAAACTCTCAGAATATTCACTCATATCTATACGAATCAGTGCATCTGGAGAGCCAAACATATAGCTTGCAAGCTGTTTTGCCAAATATGTTTTACCAACGCCGGTTGGACCTAAAAACATAAAAACTCCGATAGGATGGTTTGGATCTTTTATGCCAACACGGTTTCTCTGTATAGCTTTTACCATCTTTTCAATGGCTTTATCCTGTGCTATTACCTTTTCGTTAAGAACTTTTGACATGTTCTTAAGACGCACATTCTCTTTCTCAGCTATTCTTTGCACAGGTATACCTGCCATTATTGAAACAACATCAGCAACATCTATATCAGTGACAATATGACGGTCACCATTTTGGCCTTTGCTCCATTTGTCATTAAGATCTTTGATTTCAGCTTCAAGCTTAGATTGATAGTCACGATAACCAGCAGCAAGTTCAAAGTTCTGATTTTTTACAGCTGTATTTTTCTTACTTATAGTCTTTTCAAGTTCTTTCTGCTTATCAGTTATTTCTTCTGGAACTTCAGCATGCTGCAAATGAATATGTGAACCAACTTCGTCAAGAGCATCAATCGCTTTATCCGGGAAATATCTATCTGTAATATATCTTTCTGTCAGATTGACACACGCTTTCAACGCATCGTCAGTATATGTGACATGATGATGCTCTTCATACCTATCTTTGATGTTGTTCAATATAGCTAAAGTTTCATCAGAGGATGTTGCTTCAACCAATACTTTTTGGAATCTACGCTCTAGTGCACCATCTTTCTCAATACTTTGTCTGTATTCATCAAGGGTAGTAGCGCCAATGCATTGAATAACGCCTCTAGCCAAAGCTGGTTTCATTATATTTGCAGCATCCATACTACCTGGTGTGCTTCCGGCACCAATCAAAGTATGTATTTCGTCAATAAATACTATTATGTCGGTATTACGCTCAAGTTCCTTAATTAAATCGCGTATACGTTCTTCAAACTGTCCGCGATATTTTGTTCCAGCAACAATAGCTGTCATATTAAGATTCACCACACGCTTATTAAAAAGAAGTGGAGACGTCTTATGCTGAACAATTAACTGGGCCAGACCTTCTACAATGGCACTTTTACCAACTCCTGGTTCTCCAATTAAAATAGGATTATTTTTCTTACGACGGCAAAGTATCTCTGTCACACGCTGAATTTCTTTTTCACGTCCAACAACAACATCAAGCTTACCATCAAGAGCAGCTTGAGTGAGATCTGTTGAAAAATTATCAAGTATCGGGGTATTGCTACTTTTATTCTTAACAGTTATTGGTTCTGCTTGACCTGAGCCAGAAGGCTTAGAGTCAAAATCTTCATCATCTTCATCAGGTAATTCAAGCCCATTCTGCACTGGAGAATTGCTTTTTTGAACCTGTAGGTATGATAGTGTATCTTCGTAGTTCATATTATTTAATTCTAATATTTCTTTGGCGCCATTGTCAACTTGATCATGCAATATTGCCAATATTAAATGTTGTACATCAACTAACTGCGTGTGTTGTAATCTTGCTTCCAATACCGCAAGTTTTAAGATGTTACTAGCCTGTTCGTTAAGAACAAGTTCTGAAGTAATTATAGGTTCTGATATTTCATCTTCGCGAACTTTTTTTTCAAGTTCAAACTTTACGTTCTGCTCGTCTATATTCATTCGCTTAAACAAATTCTGCAACGGATTTTCTTTTTCGCGTAATATTCCAAGCACCAGATGCTCTGGCCCTACATATCGACTTGCGAGGCGTGTTGCTTCTTCCCGGCTAAATGCCAGTATTTCAGAAACTTTTGGTGAAAACTGACTTGTCATATTTAAATCTCCTTTTATCCTTAAATTAATTAACTCCCCATTGCAAATGTAATTGTTTTGTGTCTAATCACAAAACTTTTACTACAATATTATACTATAACAAATAGAGAAATTGAAATTTGAAACTTCATATTCATTTGTTTTTACTGATATAGTGCAAAGTGCGTGCCAAAAAACATCTCAGCAAGAACATTCGGCATGATTTTTGCTAATTCGTTTAATAAAAAAATGATATAATTGGAGGGCAAGTATGGCTTTTATAGATTATTACAAAATTTTAGGTGTAGATAGAAATATACCTCAAAAAGATGTACGCGCTGCCTATAGAAAGCGCGCAAAGCTCTTTCATCCTGACTTACATCCTAATGACCCGAAAGCTAAAGCTAAATTCCAAGCTTTAAATGAGGCATACGATGTTATAGGTGATGCTGATAAAAGAGCTAAATATGACAAATTTGGTGAGCAGTGGAAACAAGCTGACCAATATAATAATACCGGTGGTGGTTTTCAATCTAGCGGAAATCCATTTGAAGGCTTTGATTTCGGTAGTTTCGGACAAGGAGGTGGAGGAGGATTCTCTAGTTTCTTTAAAGATTTGTTTGGCGGCGGTGGTTTTCGCAATTCAGACAAGTTTGGTTCTACTGGAAGACATCAAGATGGTGGTCAAATGGAAGCAAAGGTTAGTATTGACATTTATACAGCATTATTGGGCGGTGAGATTATAATCCAACTAAACAACAATCAAAAGATTAAGCTTAAAGTAAAACCAGAAACTCAAAATGGAACAAAAGTCAGATTGCGTGGTAGAGGCTATAGCCGAGGTGACGGAACCTATGGTGACTTAATCATTGTTTACAATGTGAAATTACCAACCAATTTAAGCATGAGACAAAAAGAACTATTACAACAAATGCGAGATGCTTAGTTGATTAAACTAAAATAAGGAAGGTATAAAATGACCTTCCTTATTTTTTATATCATCTACCACGTGGGTAGATAAATTATGTAAAATTTAGATTATGCTTATTCTACAATCTTTGTCATATTGAAAGAACTGATTCTGTCGTTAGGACTAACTTTAGCACTAATACGGAATTTAGACTTACCGTTCTTTGATGCATCATTAAATTCCTTGCTTTGAATAGCTGAGAAAGTTACAGTGTATTCGTATTCGCCATCACCAACTTCTTTCTTATCTATTTTGTAATCATTATTAATATGCCAATTCATATTAGTCATGTCATCTTTCCATATCTTATTCAAGAAAGTAACAACATCACTCTTAGTAGCATCAGTTTTGCCAAGGAACGAAGTAAGTAATCCTTCACATGTACTCATTAATGATTGCTCATCACGAGAATTTATACTCTGGAAGAAATTGCGGAAAAGTCCATTGATAATAACACGCTCTTCTGGTTGTACAGTCTTTGCATTAAGACTCTTTATGCCATCTTTAGCTTCATCAACATGCTCGCCGTTAGGGTGATCTTCAAGATATTTATTAAAAGCATCGTTTGTATTTGTTGTGGATACAAGCGACCAGTCTATTGAATCAATCTTATGTTCGGCAACAGCCTTATATGGCGAATTAGGATGTTTATCCAAATAATCTTGTAGAGCTGATTTTGAATTACTAACAAGTGCATTGGTCCAATCTTTATCAACTTGCTGAAGATTGTTAAGATGTGACTGAATACTATCAATATGTGCCTCAGACGCATCAGTATAAGTATCAAGATATGATTGTAACACAGAAGGATCTGTGCTACTCATTGCATATTCGTAAGCTTCTTGTTCCTTACTTTTTTGTGCGTCATGATAAAAATAGAACACAACACCGCATGTAATCAAAGCAATAACAAAACTTACAATCAGGACTCTGCTTATCCCTTTCTTAGGTTTTGGATTATCACTTTTAGGAGTATTTACATTTTCCTTGATATTTGGTTGTGGCACATTGAGATTTACTTTACCAGCAATTTCAACTCCACAGTTAGGGCACGTCGGTGCTTTATCACTGACAGGATGCCCGCATTCTGGACATTTTATAATAGCCATAAAATTAATATATTTAAAGTTTGTTCTAATGCTTAAATTTTATCTCACGTAGCCCATGTCGTCCCATAAAACGACTTTTGTCTACAAATCCGTTAACACCATTTATCCTACCTTTTCCCGTGTATTGCCACATAATAAAATCGCGATCATCATTGAGTTCTGGTTCGCGCTTGGTGTATTGAGCTATCATAAGTTTATACCCATGTACTTTTCCAGATAAGTAATGATCATAGAAGCTTGCAAAAGTGTATAACAATGGTTTCTGTCTATATGCTTTTTCAACCATATCAAGAAATTTGAAAAGAGAATCGCAAAATTCCTCTGTATCCATTCCACTTTTGGTCTCAATATCAATCATAGGAATAAGATCTTGTTCTGACGGTCGACATTGGGTCATGAAATTCAACAACTGACTATTAAGGTCAGCTTTGGGCCTAAAAAAGTGATATGAACCAACCTTCAATCCGTATTTGTGAGCTAGCTCTATATTTCGCTCATATTTATCATCTATTTTGCTTCCACCTTCTGTAGCTTTAAGATAAACGTAAGCCATTTTAGAATTATCACCAACAGTTTCCCAAAATACATTTCCTTGATAATGACTCAAGTCTATTCCATGCACATGTGTACATGTGTCTTCACATTGTATATAGTTTTGTGCATTAGCACCAACAGTTGCAGATATGGATAATAACAAGTATAGATATATTTTTTTAAACATTTCCATAAATGCAAAAGTACGGTAAAAGACTTTAACTGCAAAATAAATTAAAGTTATTTTGCTTATTCTTCTATTTCAGACAAACTATGAGAGAAATTAGTGATAAAATTACT
>JAGPJJ010000095.1 GCA_018054505.1 Prevotella sp. | reverse complement strand
CACAGAGGGATTTGTAAATAAACTAAAAGCTGTAAAGAGAACTATGTATGGTAGAGCGAGCATTAAACTACTAAGAAGAAAGATGGTTCTAGAGCATATATTCTTCAACTAAATTAGAGAAGAACCTGATTGGTTGTCATTCAATCCAATATGGCTTTAGCTGAAATAGGTTTATCCACCAAAATTGACAAGAACCCAAAATATTAAGTATTAACTGCAAAACGATTGTCATAAAAAATAAAGGTAACAAACTAAATTTAATCAAAGGCTACATATTGGCTAAACTCGACAAACTAAAACGAACCAGATAAAGAGCATAATTCATTTGATATTAATTTAGACGAGAACGAATTTCACTATTTTTGTAAGAAAAGAAAAATACCACATTCCTTTGCTCTTGTAGTCATTTGAATTATCTTTAGATAAAATCAACAACATCTTGAGATAAAAAATGAATGAATTCATTTTGTCCTCTGCAAGATTTGCCTTATCTTTGCATGCAAAATAAAAAAAATAAAAGATGAATCTTAAAATCAGACTATCAGTGATGAACTTCCTGGAATTCGCAGTCTGGGGAGCTTACTTGACATGTATGGGAATTTACCTGGGAAACATAGGTATGAGTGCTCACATCGGAACATTCTTTGCTATGCAAGGAATCGTATCTATCTTTATGCCAGCAATAATGGGAATCATTGCCGACAGATTGATACCAGCACAAAGACTACTAGGATATTGCCATTTACTAGCTGGACTTTTCATGTTTGCAGCTGCTTGGTATGGCAATGAAGCAGGTACAAATGCTAATTTTGGAATACTTTTCACTTTCTACTCACTAAGTGTTGCTTTCTATATGCCAACACTGGCTCTGAGTAATTCTGTAGCATATTTTTCATTAAGTCAAGCAGGCCTCGACACGGTGAAAGACTTTCCACCAATACGTGTTTTCGGAACAGTTGGATTTATATGCACAATGTGGTTTGTGGATATCATGGGCTACAAAAGCAATCAAACTCAATTCATCGTCAGTGGAATACTTAGCATAGTACTTTTTCTATACACATTCACTCTTCCGAATTGCGGTATTAAAAAGAATCAAGAAAAGACAAGTATTGCTGATGCTTTCGGATTAAAGGCATTCTCACTATTCAAGCAGAAGAAAATGGCAATTTTCTTTATATTTTCAATGATGCTTGGCGTTAGTCTGCAAATAACGAATGGTTTTGCAACACCTTTTATTGAGAGTTTTAAGAATATACATGAATATGCAGGAACTTTCGGAGTGAAATATCCTGTGATACTCTACTCTATATCACAATTCAGTGAAACACTCTGTATATTGATGATTCCATTCTTCATGAAGAAATTTGGAATAAAGAATGTAATGCTTATCGCCATGTTTGCATGGGTATTGAGATTCGGACTTCTAGGAACTGGCAATCCTGGTTCTGGAGTATGGATGTTTATCGCCTCTATGATTATATATGGTGTAGCATTCGATTTCTTCAACATATCTGGTTCACTATTTGTAGACAAAGCTACTGACCCATCTTTGCGCTCAAGCGCACAGGGATTATTCATGCTAATGACAAATGGTATTGGTGCAACTGTAGGTGCATTTGCAGCTCAGGCTGTAGTAACAAACCACACAGCAGCAAACGGTATAACAGACTGGCAGTCATGCTGGTTCACTTTTGCGGGATATGCTATGGTTGTGGGAATTAGTTTTGCACTTATGTTTAGACCAAAAGCACCGATGGCAGAAGATTAATAAATTTAAATGACAAGGGGAATACAAATGTTTAACGTCAGACTGAAATTTAACTCCATATCAGAAATTGTAGGCAATGTTGATATTGGTTTATTGGTGCTTACTGATGAAGATGAGAAGCGTCAACTAACCATAACATGTGACAAATACATGATACATGAATTCAGTATGAGGACCATAAAATCTGACATTACTAAAAATAGATTGCCAGAAGCTATGGGAGAAGTCTTGAAAACAGGATGCATGGATATAGAAGTGCACATATATGATATTATTGATGGAGAGTATCAAGCTACTATTTTCGATAATATCGCACAAGCTTCAACAAACATAAGAGTCAGCGATGCTATTCTGCTTGCCACGACATGTGATATTCCTATTTACATTGATGAGGAATTAATGAAAATGCAGAGCGTAAAATACGTCAAAGGTCAGAATAGAATGTCTTTGCCGGTGAACGCACTAACTGACGAAATGCTAAAAACATCTCTTGACAATGCAATAAAGGAAGAGAACTACGAAATGGCACAATATCTTAGCGAAGAAATAAAAAGGAGGAAACAAAACGAATGAAAGAAGTTAGATATTTCTATGTACCAGATGCAATAAACAACAATGAGTTACCACAAGAAGAGGCTACGCACGCATTAAGAGTGCTTCGCTTGAAAAGTGGTGACAAAATGTTTATAATGGATGGAACAGGAAACTTCTATCATGCTGAAGTTTCTTTAGCAACAAACAAAAAATGTTTGTATGAAATTAAAGAAACCTTGCCACAACATAAAACTTGGAAAGGACACATCCATTTAGCAATTGCACCCACAAAAAATATGGATCGTATTGAATGGATGACTGAAAAAGCTACAGAAATTGGATTTGATGAACTTTCATTTCTAAACTGCGTATTTTCAGAACGTAAAGTATTGCGCACTGAACGAATTGAGAAAATAGTAGTTTCTGCTGTAAAACAAAGCAGAAAACCGTGGAAGCCAATCGTTAATGAAATGATAACTTTCAAGGACTTTATTTCTACTCCTCGTGAAGGTAGAAAGTTTATAGCCCACTGCTATCAAGAAATAGAGAAACACGATTTATTCGATATTATTAATAATGATAAAGATAACGAGAATATAACCGTATTGGTTGGCCCTGAAGGTGATTTCTCAATAGAAGAGGTGAAACTCGCCATTGAAAACGGATATGAAAGTATTTCTTTAGGACAAAGTAGACTTCGCACAGAAACAGCTGGACTCATGGCTGTTACTATGTCACAATTATCATTAAGATTATGAAGAAAATAGCATACCTTATATCATGTCTTATGGTGCTTATATTTGCATCATGTTCTGACAACAGTTATCTTAATGCCATCCCTAACGAGAGTACAGCCCTCATATCTATGGATCCGGCTAAGATGAGCGGAGTAAACAACATGGCTGTATTGAAGACACTGCTTCACTTGACTAATATTGACAAGAGTGGTATTGACGCAAGCCATAAAATATATCTTTTCGAATCACCAGACGGCAACTTGGGCGTATGTGCTAAGGTTAACGACGAAAATGATTTAACAGAGACTTTTAACAAATTAGCAGCAAAAGGTGCATGCCCCCAACCTAAAGAGCGCAGAGGATTTCATTTCACCGTACTTAAAGATGCATGGATTGCTGGTTGGAGCGATGCTTCTGTATTAATTATGGGTCCTGTAACTCCTGATGCACAACCACAACTTCAGCAGCAAATGGCTAAATATTTGAAGCAAGGTGAGGAAGATGGTATCACCACAAGTAAGATCTATGAAAAATTAGACTCCATAGATTCACCAATGGCCATGGTAGCACAAGCTCAAGCTCTTCCTGAACAATTCATAGCACCATTCACTCTTGGAGCACCCAAAGGTGCAGATGCATCACAGGTTATGATTGCTGCAGAAATGAGCGTCAAGAAAGGAATTATGCATATTAATGGAGAAACTTTTTCTTTCAACAAGACTATAGATAAGTCACTGAAAGATGCAACAAAGATATATCGACCTATCAAAGGTAAATATATAAATTCAATGCCAAAGAATGCTATGCTGGGTATGTTTCTAAACGTAAACGGTAATAAGTTTCTTCCGCTCATGCATAGTAATAAAGGTATACAGCAATTACTCATGGGGGTAAACGCTGCAATTGATATGGATAATATAATTCGCAGCGTAAATGGAGAAATGGCTATAATAACTCCTACTTATGGTTCGGATAATATATCAATGAGTATGACTGCTCAATTGGAAAACTGTAAATGGACGAATGATGTTGGATACTGGAAACAAAGCTGCCCTGCTGGTGGAAAGATTCTTGACTGGCAGAAAAACGCATGGTATTACACAGACAACAAAACAACGTTCTATTTTGGAGTTAGCAAAGACATGCAATTCTTTAGTGGAAGCAGCAAAGAGGAAGCAGCTCAGTCTATAATGGATTCAAAAGAACAACTTGGCAACAATGTTAAAGATATCATAAAAGGTCAGAAACTCGTAATGGTAATTAATATGAATGCCATGAAAGGTGACAAGGCTGGAGCCGTTACAAGCATGATGAAGCCAATCTTTGGAAACTTAGAAACAATAGTTTATACTTTAAAATAAAAAAATTGGAAACAATTAAATTTAGTGACGTTATCCCTCAAGTGTTTTCTCAAAGAGTGAACGAACTTGATTCGGATATATGGAACACAGATGCCACTTTTGAGAAAGGACATCTTTATCTTGTAGAAGCTGATTCAGGAAAAGGTAAAAGTACTTTTTGCAGCTATGTTGTTGGCTACCGACACGACTACAGTGGAAGTGTAACATTCGACAATGATAACACCAAAGAATACCATGTTAAGGAATGGGTAGACATGCGTCAACACCATATCAGTCACCTATTTCAGGAACTAAGACTATTTCCGGAACTTACAGCTTTTGAAAACGTAGAAATCAAAAACAAACTCACTGGATTCAAAAACAGAGAGCAAATTGTGAAATGGTTTGACATGCTTGGTATTGGTGACAAATTAGATGCAAAGATAGGTAGAATGTCATTTGGCCAGCAGCAACGAGTTGCTTTAATTCGCTCATTGGTACAACCTTTTGACTTTATCTTCGCTGATGAACCAATCAGTCACCTTGACGATACAAACTCTGCAATAATGGCAGAAATCATGATGACAGAAGCGAAGGCACAAGGTGCTGGTGTTATAGTTACCTCTATAGGTAAGCACATGGATTTGAATTACGAAAAAACGTTTAAACTATAATAAGGTTAATTTGCTACCTTATTTAATCATTATTTTTAAATGAATTTAGTTTGGAAATTATTACGTCAGCATATTAGTGTACCACAGTTTGCCGGATTTTTCTTCGCAAACTTGTTTGGCATGTTAATCGTTCTGCTTGGATTTCAGTTCTACCACGATGTAGTACCAATCTTTACAGCAGAAGACAGTTTCATGAAAAGTGATTTCATGATAGTAAACAAAAAGATAGGAACAGCAAGTTCTATCAGCGGAAGATCAAACACATTCTCTAATTCTGAAATTGATGATATTGGTCAACAGTCATTTTCAGACAAGATCGGTAAATTCACCAGTACTGAATATAAGGTAGATGCCAACATGAGTGTTAATGGTGTTCCTGTATTAGACAACGGTGAAATTAGTTTTGAAAGTGTTCCTGACAACTTTGTTGAAGTAAAACAGCTTAGCGATTGGAAATATACTCCTGGTTCTAAAATAGTACCAATAATACTTCCGCGTATATATCTAACAATGTATAACTTTGGGTTTGCACAAAGCCATTCATTACCTAAAATCAGTGATGGTCTTATCGGTATGATTGATTTTCAAATATTCGTACATGGTAACAAAAAGCAAGCACAATTCAAAGGTAAGGTCATAGGATTCTCAAGTAGACTAAGTTCTATCCTAGTCCCACAAGCATTTATGGACTGGAGCAACAATGAATATGCTCCTGGTCAACAAACCGAACCGACAAGACTCATAATGTCTTTAAAGAATCCAGGCGATCAAAACTTCACAAAATATCTGGACAAGAAGGGTTATGAGATAGAAAATGACAAACTGAATGCCGAAAAGACAACCTACTTCCTAAAGATGATGGTAACAATGGTTATGGTTGTCGGTCTTATCATATCTATTTTAAGTTTCTACATTCTTATGTTAAGCATTTACTTGCTAGTACAAAAGAATTCAAGTAAACTAGAGAACTTACTTCTCATTGGATATAGCCCTGGACATGTAGCACATCCTTACCAGTTATTGACTATATCACTCAATATAGCTGTACTGATTATGGCATGGATCATTCTGTTTTTCGTCAGAAATTACTACATAGGTATTATAGAAACATTATTCCCCGATATAGAAGATGGCAGTATGCTGCCTACATTTATTGTTGGAATATCACTACTTTTACTTGTAAGTATTTGCAACCTGTTTGCTATAAGAAACAAAATTGCAAGTATTTGGAAGCGAAAAGAATAAAATTGTAACATTTTGTACGAAAACCGTGTCATATTTATGACACGGTTTATTTATTGCATTTTCAATCAATCTTTTAACTGTTTTGTAACACAAGTTTGGAAATTTTTAACTAAATTTGCAGCGTTGAATTATTAACTGGGTTTATACCCCCTCAAATTATTAATTAAATTTCAGTTAAAAGTCATGCAAAAGAAATTGCATTTTTTATTAGCGCTGATGTTGTTCTTTACAACATCCATTATGGCGCAAGTAACAACTTCAAGCATTAATGGTAAGGTTGTTGTAGGTAACGAAAATGTTATTGGCGCAACAGTAACAGCAGTACACGTTCCATCAGGAACTACTTACAATGCTGTAACAAATGTTGACGGTCGTTACACTATTCAGGGTATGCGTGTTGGTGGTCCTTATAAAGTGACTATCAGCTACATTGGCTACAAAGATGATACACGCACAAACATTAGTCTTGCACTTGGTGATCCAACAGTAATTAACGCCAATCTTAAAGAGGACGCAAAAACTCTTGGCGAAATTGTAGTAACAGGACGTGCAGGTCGCAGTGGTAATGGTGCTTCTTCAAACTTCTCACAGCAGATGATTGAAAACGCTCCTACAGTAAACCGTAACGTTTATGACGTTGCTAAATTATCACCACTTGTTAATACAAATAAATTCGGTGGTATCTCAATCGCAGGAACAAACAACCGTTACAACTCATTCCAGATTGATGGTATGGTTAGTAACGATGTATTTGGATTGACTTCTACAGGTACAAATGGTGGTCAGACTGGTGCTAACCCAATTTCAATGGACGCTATTGAGCAGATTCAGATTGCTGTTTCTCCGTTTGATGTTCGTCAAAGTGGTTTCACAGGTGGTGCAATCAATGCTATTACTAAGTCAGGTACCAACAAGTTCACTGGAACTGCATTTGGATACTATACTGATGAAAATATGTATGGCCGTTACAGCCAAGTATATGACAAAACACAGAAGTTAACTAATGAGTCAACACAGACTTATGGAGCTACATTCGGTGGTCCTATTATCAAAGATAAATTGTTCTTCTTCTCATCTGTAGAATATAAGAAAAATACTTTTCCTTCAACATACTACGCTGGTGCAGACGGATATTTCATGGATGCTAAAACAGCTCAACAGCTTGTAGATATTTACAAGAAAACTACTGGTATTGAGGAAACATACAATCAACGTGATATTGCGAAAGAAGGAACATCTTTATTAGGTCGTTTGGATTGGAATATAAACAACAATAACCATTTCACTTTCCGTTATCAAGGAAACTTCTCTTATGCTGACCAATTCAGCAACGGACAAAAATCATTTTCTTTCAATAATTCTAGCTATAGAATGAAAGACAATACTAACTCATTCGTTGCAGAGTTAACATCACATCTTGGAGCTAAATATTATAATG
>JAGPJJ010000008.1 GCA_018054505.1 Prevotella sp. | reverse complement strand
ATGGTACAACAATAAAAGAATAAAATTAAGGTTAAATGGAATGAGCCCGGTACAATACCGAGCTCATTATATAGAGAATAATAGTTAACGTTTAATTTAATGTCCAACTTTTGGGGTTCACTTCAATAAAGTCAACCTTTTTTCTAGTAATTATATGTTTTTTTATAAATCTCTTAATGCCGCTAGTAATTCTTGATTTTCTGATTTAGTGCCAATAGTTATTCGCAGGCAGTTACCGCAAAGACTTATTCTTGTTCGGTTTCTAACAATAATACCTCTTTCTACAAGATAATCATATGTAAATTGGGCATCTTGCATTTTGGCAAGAAAGAAATTAGCGTCTGTGTTATACACCTTTTCGCAAATAGGTAAGTCTTTGAATGCTTGCATCATACGTGTGCGCTCTTGCAATATAATTTTTACCCATTTGTCAACTTCATAAGGATCTTGAAGTGCTTCTAGTGCTTGGTTTTGTGTAAGACTGTTTACATTATAAGGATATTTCACCTTATTAAAAATATCAATAATCTCTTTGCATGCAAAAGCTATACCCAATCTTATTCCTGCACATCCCCATGCCTTGCTGAATGTATTCAAAACAATCATATTAGGATGCTTGCTGAATTCATCTCTAAACGGTTTTTGAGAAGAAAAGTCAGAATAAGCTTCGTCAACAATAACTAGTCCATCGAAAGTATCAACCAATTTTATAATTTCATCTCGGTTTAAGTTATTTCCTGTAGGATTGTTAGGTGAACATACCCAAATTATTTTGGTATTCTCATCCGTTGCATTTAATAACTTTTCTGCTGTTATCTGGTAGTTCTCATCAAGTAAAACAGGTCTGTATTCAACGTCATTGATATCTGCGCAGACTTTGTACATACCATATGTTGGCTCAATAGCAACAACATTGTCTATTCCCGGGCGACAAAAACAACGATAGGGGAGATCTATGGCTTCATCACTGCCATTACCCAAGAAAATTTGTTCTGGTCTAACACGCTTAACAACAGATAATTTCGCCTTAACTTCTTCCTGAAGAGGATCTGGATAACGATTAAACGGTTTGTTATAAGGGTTTTCGTTGGCGTCAAGAAAAACGTGTGCAGCATGGCCACTATATTCGTTTCTGGCACTGCTGTATGCGGCTAATGACCATATATTTGGTCTTGTTAATTCTTCTAATGATTTCATTCTGCCTTATTGTTTAATGCTTGTAGACGAACAGTCATTGCATTTTTGTGAGCTATTAATTGTTCATTCTCAGCCATAATCTCAACTGCTGGTCCAATATTCTTTACTCCTTCTTTTGTGATATGTTGGAATGTTACTTTGCGATTATAGCTATCTAAATTTACACCGTTATACGCTAGCGCATAACCATGTGTTGGCAGTGTGTGATTTGTTCCGCTAGCATAGTCTCCGGCACTTTCACATGCATACTGACCTAAAAATACACTACCTGCGTTTATGACCTTATCAGTTAGGCTCTCATAATCATCTGTTGCTATAATAAGGTGTTCTGGAGCATAAGTGTTACTTAGTTCCATTGCTTCCTCTTTGTCTTTTACTAAGACAAATTTACTATTATCTAAAGCCTTTAGAGCTATATCTTTACGTGGTAATTGTTCAAGTTGAACTTTAATTTCTTCGTTTACTTTGTATAGAAAATCTTCTGACGTAGTAATGAGAATAACTTGTGAGTCTATACCATGTTCTGCTTGTGATAAAAGATCTGCTGCCACAAAGACAGGATTACTTGTTTCGTCAGCAATTACGCAAACTTCAGATGGTCCTGCTGGCATATCAATAGCTACATCATGTAGTGATACTTGCTGTTTTGCAGCCATCACATATTGATTTCCGGGTCCAAATATTTTGTAAACTTTTGGTACGGATTCTGTTCCGTAAGCCATTGCTCCGATAGCTTGCACTCCTCCTGCTTTATAAATCTTGCTTACTCCTGCTATTTTTGCAGCAACCAAAATTGCAGGATTAACTTTTCCTTCATGGTTGGGTGGGGTACAGAGCACTATTTCATTGCATCCTGCAATTTTTGCTGGAGTTGCAAGCATTAATACTGTGCTGAAAAGTGGTGCAGTTCCTCCAGGAATGTATAATCCTACTTTTTGGATTGGAACAGATTTTTGCCAACATGTAACACCTGGTTGTGTTTCAATTTTCGAACTTTCAAATTTCTGAGATTCATGAAATTTAGCAATGTTATGATGCGCTAGAATCAATGCATGATGTAGTTCGTCACTAATAAGCTTTTCTGCTTCGTCCATTTCATCTGCTGAAACAGCTAAAGATTTTAGATTTACATGATCGAACTTTGATTCAAACTCAATAACAGCGGCATCGCCTTCGTTCTTGATCTTCTCAAGCACGCTTTGCACAGTAGCATTAAGTTGTGACACGTCTAAATGCGGACGCTCCACAATAATGCTCCATTCACTCCTCTTCGGATATTTGATAATGTTCATTTTCTTATAATATCATTTTTTCTATTGGGGTAACCAGAATACCTTGTGCGCCAAGTTCTTTTAGTTTTCCTATTATTTCCCAAAAACACTTTTCATCAAGCACGGTGTGTATTGAACACCAGTTTTCGTCAGCAAGTGGTATAATAGTTGGACTTTTAATACCAGGTAGAACGCTAGTTATTTCCTTTATTTTATCTTTTGGAGCGTTCATCATGACATATTTTTTGTCTTGAGCTGAACGAACCGCTTCAAATCGGAATAACATTTCGTTAAGAATCTGATGTTTGTCTTCATCCATATTCCAGTTACCTACGAGTAAGGCCTCACTCTTCATCACCAATTCAACCTCATGAAGGTTGTTGCTAATAAGAGTGCTTCCAGAACTGACAATATCAAAGATACCATCTGCCAAGCCAATACCAGGACTAATTTCAACACTTCCTGTTATGACGTGAATCTCTGCATTGATGTTATGCTGTTTCATAAACTGGCGAAGAATTCCTGGGTAAGATGTTGCTATTTTCTTCCCATTAAACCATTCTAGACCAGTATAGTTTATTTCTTTTGGAATTGCAAGTGATAATCTACATTTGCTAAATCCAAGTCTACTAATAATCTGAGCATTCTCATTGCGCTCAACAAATTCATTCTCACCGACAACACCGATGTCAGCAACACCGCTAGCTACACTTTGTGGTATGTCGTCATCCCTTAAATAAAGTATTTCCAATGGGAAGTTTGACGATTGAACCAATAGTGTGCGTTTGTTGGCGCTAACTTTGATGTCTGCCTCGGCAAGTAAGTTCATTGTGTCATCAAATAGACGACCCTTTGATTGTACAGCTATACGTAACATATTATTCTAATTTTCTTAAAAAATGCAATGCAAAAATACTCTTTTTTAAGGATATCTGCAAATATTGTTGTAATTTTGTGCCCAAAAGGCATATATGCCTCATAAATATTAAGAATTCACATTCGTATTATGCGATATTTATACATCCTTATATATGTAATACTCTTTGGAGTTTGTACTACGTCATGCAGTGATAAGAAAAAAGTCGAAATCACACCATGGGGAGAAGAAATTGGTAATGACTCCATTAAAGAAAACAAGAACTTCACCTTTAATGATATTGTAGCAAATGGTGAACTAATCATGCTTACAATGTCGGGCCCTGAGACTTACTATGATTATCATGGACATGGTATGGGATTGCAGTATATGCTGGCTGAAAAATTTGCTCAAAAGTTAGGTGTGTCTTTACGTGTAGAAGTATGTAGAGATACGCTAGAAATGTTGAAAAGGCTCAAAGCTGGCGATGCTGATATAATTGCTTTTCCGCTAAATAAAGGATATAAGGATGTAGAATATTGTGGTGTAAGAGCCGATTCCTTGCATGCACAATGGGCGGTACAAAAAGGTAATGATGAATTGGCTGATTCTTTAAATAATTGGTTTAGACCAGGAATGATCGCTGCAATAAAAAAAGAAGAGAATTTTTTGCTTTCAACTAATAGCGTTGTTCATCATGTATATTCTCCAATGCTAAGCAGGTCGGGTGGTGTAATCTCTCGTTATGATAATCACTTTAAGACTTATGCACCTCTTGCTATGTTTGATTGGCGTTTACTTGCTGCACAGTGTTATCAAGAATCAACTTTTGATGCTGGTGCACATTCATGGGCTGGTGCTTGTGGATTGATGCAAATTATGCCAGGAACAGCTGATCACGTAGGGCTTCCTCGTTCAGAAATGTATGACCCTGAAAAGAATATTGCAGCTGCTGCAAAATATATTCGTGAACTTCATTCTCATTTTAATGATATACCAAATCCTTTGGAACGAAGTTATTTTGTACTCGCAAGTTATAATGGTGGATTCTTCCATGTGCGCGATGCAATGGCACTTACACGTAAATTCGGAAAGAACCCATATCGTTGGGCTGATGTGCAAGAATTTGTGTTGAAACTACGTGTACCCGCATATTACAATGATCCTGTTGTAAAACATGGTTATATGCGTGGTGATGAAACCGTAGATTATGTAGCTCGTATATGTAATCGTTGGGGACAATATCGCGGTTTTGCACATTCTTTTGGTGGTGGATTCAGTGGAGGTTTTAGTGGTGGTTTTGGAAATATGACACCTTCAAGGGCGAAACACAGAAACAGGTTTAAAATATAAGACATAAAAAAAGCGATGACCTTCTCAGGCAACCGCTCCAAATCTTCAATTAGGTATTAGTTTCTTTTAAGGTAAAAAGATTGTTTTCAGGATAACGTTTGCAAAGATATAAGCAATTTTTTAAATTACCAAATAATTTGCAAACTTTTTTTAAAAATATCATTTGTGTGGGCACACATACTAAAAATAGTTCATTTTTTCTTATAATGCATGTGTTTAGTTTCTATTTGATAATCAACTTTTTATTATTTATGATATAAATTCCCTTTTGAAGTGTTGAAATTGTATCCCCAATATATCGTCCGTCGATAGTATAAATTCTGTATTTATTATTTCCATCAACATGAATATTATTAATATTTGTTGTGAAATCACTTATATAATCAAATGTTATGATGCCATCTTTCTCAGTAATGTTCTTCAAGGCTTTGTTCACTTTATAATAATTACTGTTGAAGATAGCTTTTGCAGTGCTTGTATCTTGTGTGTACCAATAAAAGTTAGGTAACCCAAGAGTATCATTTAGCTCGGTTACGTTACTTGTTCCTGGAAACAAGTCTCCTTTGTGTTGTTCTTCATATGCTGTCTCGCTAGTTTTTAGATATGAAGACATAGAATTCCCGTCAGCAGGAATTATACCCATTCCTGGCTGTTCTGGCGTGTTGTTTAGGTGAGTGTATATATTAATGATATTTTGGTCGTTTACATGATAAATTTGAAGACCATGATATAACGCACCAGAATTCCAGCCTGTCTGTTGTATGTTTTCAATTAGAAAATATTCATTTGCATCTTTACTATTTTGTATTTTGTAAACAGTACCGCCTTCTTCAGTAGTTTTGTCCATCATTATAGTCTTACTTTCATTTAAGTCAGCTATATCTACATTCCAATTCAACTGTTTCTTCTCCCAAGCTGTATAAGGGGTGGGAGTATAGCTATTGTTGGCATATTCACCACCGTCCATTAGATCCCACAATTCCATTTCTTGATTATCTAAGTAAGCATTACTTGTTGTGGGATATATGTCAGGCAATCCTAAAGCATGGGATAATTCATGGCATGCTACGCCTATACCGTTGATCTGCATTCTTGTCTTTTCACTATCAACATATGCAGGATATAACTCTGAAGACAGACTAAACCAGCCTATTTTTTTTCCTCCAAAAGTTCCAGACGTAGTTCCTGTACAAGCCCAAACACAATTGCCATTTCCGCCGTTATTTTGCCCAAGATAAGCAGATATAATGCAAACACAGTCAATATATCCGTCACCATCAGAGTCATATTCAGATGCGTCTTTTATTGAGTCAGTTAATTGTGCTAATGCGTCAGTAACGAGTTTAGAGATATTTTCATCACTGTTTGAAGTCTTATTGCTGCCTCCATATACCTTCATTGAATCCGGTAACGTTATTGGGCCATGAACATCAAATATAGGAGAAAAAGCATTAATGCTCATTTTTTCGAAATACTGTTTTACACTGCCGTAATTTAGTTGGTTACCATTACCATAATCTGTGAAACCGTTTTCACAATTAAAAAAATCATGGAATGCTTTCTTGGGGCTATTAACAACAAACCGTCTGTCCTTGAAGTTTGCCAAAACCACAAGAATCTTATGACTTCCGTTATGTGGGGTGTAGTTCGGATATGATGTTCCAATAGTTCTTGTAGCAACATCATAATTTAAGTTTTTACGAGGAGAAATGGAGTTTGCTTCAATGCTGCCGTAAACCGGAATAGGCATCATTCTCCCGTTAGTTCCCATTATGGAATCATTGGTGTTAGCCATTGTATTTAAGGCATTTATTGTTAATAATGCAGCAATTAAAAGCTTTTTCATATCAAATTAAAGTATAATTGTTATTTAAAAAAATATTGCCCTTTACCCTTTGTCCTTTTTCCATATTCAATAGCATGATGTGGACAGTGGTGGTAACATGCAAAACAGGTCAGACAAATATCTTGATGTTTCCATTGTGGAATGTTCCCGAAACCACCTTTAATATCATTTACAGGGCACACGTTTGCACAGATGCCGCATTTTACACATTTTTCAGTATTAACATGGAAAGGTTTGTCTGTTATTAGATATTTTACGAATACTTCACCAATAATCTTACTGTTTATCCAAGGCCAGTGGCTTCGATGTAAAATATTGATTCCACATACCTTATCATAAATTTTTTCTGCATAATCTTGGAGTTGTATAGTTGCTTCACGCTTCTTCAGAATTTCGTTATCTTTACTATCAACGTCCATAAAAGGGAGTCCAACATAGCTCTCTGGCATTTTGAGTGAGAATGTAGAGTGGGTAGTAAGTCCCTTTGCTGCAAGATCTTTATTTAAATATTCCATTGTCATTCCCACATCGTCGCCAGCAGTGCACAATGCATAGCAATAATGTGATGTTAGATTATTGGAATTTATTGTCATCTTTTTGATGAATTCTCTAACTAATTTTGGTGGTCGCCAACCGTGTACAGGGAAAATAAATCCAATTCTTTCGTCATCAAGAATAGTATAATTGCAATCATTGCTAATTTCATTTGGTATAGAAACGCATTTTTCGCCAGTGATTTGTGCAATTTTTCTTGTTGCCCATAAAGTGTTACCTGTACCTGAAAAATAGAATATCATATTTATATCGAAATTTTGTAAATTGAATTATTATTGTAACATTTGATGTTGTTTCACTATATGTTACCAATGCAAAGGTAATTTATTTTTTGATTTCTTATTTGTTTTATCTGTTTTTTTTGAGTTGTTGTGGAGGGCATCAGTGCTATGAAGCCTTGCTGATATATATAATGTCTTATATTAAGGTACGCGCCAACGCGCGCGCATATGATTTTTCCATAATACTAGTGTCGAAATGTCTATTAACTGATTATCAACAACATTGGCTTGAATTATCGTAAAATAAAGTGTCGTGTTAATTGCTATATTTTTTGAAAAGACAAAACGAGCTTTTTCTTCATTGCCATCAATTTTCTATCAAAAACGTGTGTTTTTGCATAGTAAAAATCACCTCTGTGTTAGGCCATATTTTGCGTTTCATCGATATAACGCATAAAATTACGTCATTTGCACGACACTGTTTTCATCCACAAAAGCATTCTAACTAACTGATATACAGTTACTAGACACTTCGACACTATTTATTTGCAAAAACGATAGTGGGGAAATTGTGTAAATCAGCAACACATTATGATGGACTAAAATTATGAGTCGTCTGAATTTACAGCATAATGACGCTTAATATCTCATTTTTACTATAGCAAAAAGGTAATTTAAAATTCAGAAATCCATTTCTACGATAAAACGTTTGCGTTTCTACGATATAAAGTTTCCATTTCTACGATGAAACGTTTTTGTTTCTACGACATAAAGTTTGTGTTTCTATATAGAAAATTTGTTTTTCAATAATTCGTAAGTAGCATTAATGGGAATAATGGAATTATAATCGCCAATATGTCATGTTGTTAGCAAAATAACAGTTGTTCAAAAGCTTATAGTATAGACCGTAAAATACTATTAAATATCTTTATGCGTTGATAAAAGTAGATTAATTATTTTCATATTCTTTCAATTTGTATTATCTTTGCAAAAAGAAAGTAGTGCCCCGGCTCTGCCGCTGGCATTTTATGCGAGAGGAAAGTCCGGGCAGCATAGAGCACTTCACTTCCGAAAATAGAAGCTATTGGTGACAGTAGGTGTCGACAGAAGAAAATAACCGCCTTTTTTAAAACTTAGTAAGTCTTGACTTGTAATGTTTTATAAGGTAAGGGTGAGAAGGTGGTGTAAGAGACCACCAGATGGCGGGTGATCGTCATGCTGTGTCATCTGGAGGCTGCAAGTTCATGTATACCGCAGGCAAAGAGTTGCTCGCTCGATTAACTTCGGTTTACTGCGGAGGGTAGAACGCTTGAGCCATGAGGTGACTCATGGACTAGATAAATGACAGAGCTTCATATTTTTGTATGAATACGGAACCCGGCTTATCAGGGCACTACTTTCCTTTTATTTGAATACCTAAAAAATATAAATCAAAATAATATGGCATTTACTTTAAATGAAATGAATCGTGAAGCTGACGATTTACAGCAAATGGTTTTTCGAAGAATTGATATATGGGGCAATAATACTGATTTCCCACAGATGAGTGATTTTGGAATAACAAAAGAATCTCTTACTGATTATCTTTTTGATAAGCAAGCGATTATTGATACAATCGGTAGCGAGAGGTTCCAATATACTCTGTTAGGCTTATTTGTTGTCCTACCAATATTCATTGTTGCATGTTTTCCTGATTCAAAATTACCATTTGGTACAAATACGGCTATTTTGGCAGGTATCGGTGGGGGAGTGCTCTTTGGATTTTATAGGCTGATTATGAAAATGATTATCAATTTCAGACTAAAAAAAATGTTTGATTCACAGCATGAAAGTTACATACAAAAAGTACTTTCATACAGACTATAATATAACTATTTCAATTATACGATATGGAGTTACCTGATTTTTTAAGTTACAAAGATAAATTCTCTACATCAGGATTTGTCGAGAAAATTTCAAGAATAGCCAAAAGAGCTGGTGTAAAGCTGGTTTATTCTGCGTTAATTTTATATTATACTCTGGAAAGCGATAAAGTAAGTACAAAAGAGAAAGCTATTATTTTAGGTGCGCTCGGTTATTTAATCAGCCCTCTAGATTTGGTACCAGATGCTATACCTATTGCTGGATTGAGTGATGATTTAGCTGTTTTGCTTTATGTAATACATAAAATTTGGGGAAATGTGAGTGATGACATAAAGCTGAAAGCTAAAAATAAATTATCAAAATGGTTTGATAATGATGAAATAAAAGCAGTTGACCATTTGTTTGATGATGATCCTACAGATACACCTGTTTAATTTTTGACAAAAATATTATATAAAAAGAAAAAGGTTGAGAATAAATTCTCAACCTTTCCTTTTGAGGTACCTAGCAGAGTCGAACTGCTCTGCACGGTTTTGCAGACCGTTACCTAACCGATCGGCCAAGGTACCATGCTTTTGTTTAGCGAGTGCAAAGGTAAGACAAAAGTTTGATATCACCAAATTTTTCTTTTACTTTTTTTGTTTATTTCTGCATTTATCATAGAATGCACAGCCAGCACATTTATAATCTTTACATTTTATATTGTCTTTAACAGACTTATAGCTTCGCAGTACAGCGTATAGTATAGCTGCAAAAATAATTATTCCTATTATAATGTATTGTAATATCATATATTTTAGTTTTATGAATATATTGCGCTAAAAGATGTAGACTCAACTTCATTGAATATACTATGTAGTAATGCGCTTATTTGTTCCACAAAGATAAAGAATATAATTTCAATAAAGAAACAATTTCAAATAAAGTTTTTAATAGCTCATTTATTTCATCATTGCATTTGTCTTTATAAAGCAAATTGTTTGCTTTATATTAACTGACCAGAATTAATGTTTTATATTATATGGATACTGTTACCAGTAGCAATTTGTTTTTCTTTGCGAGAAATACGATGCTAAAACAACATTTATAGTTCGCGATATTATCTATAGCTTCTACTTAGTTCATCAGTGATTAAAAACAAATATAATCAGTATTATGATAAACAAAGCTTTTTGATTTATACATGACTGGTTTTTATTAGTACTCTTTCTAAAATTACCATCACCCCTCAATAAAATAATGAACATTTAATTTAAGTCTTACAACAAATGGTATGAAATAAGATTTGTGTACGCTAAATCATTTATAAGTTTCAGCAAAATTACATAGGTATATGATAATCAACAGTATCACTGAATATACTATATTCAGACATTCCTCTGTGTTAACCAATTATTATCACATCACAAAGTTGTACGAATGATCAAGCTGTGTTATGATGCAATAGTCGTTACTCAAAATATACAGGAACAAATATTTAGTGATACTGAAGTACGTATAAAATAAAAGCGAATATCTATCAAATATGTGGTTTTGTGGTTATATCATTAGCTCATAAAATGGTTACACGTATATACAAAAAAAATTGATTGTCTCACGACAACCAATCTTTTTTTAACCTTAATAATCTAATACCATGAAAAACACGCTGCAAAGGTAATAATACTTTTGTTACTTGCAAATTTTTGCATGGAATTTATTATGATTTTGGTGTATATTTAACACTTTTGGGGTTCCATTTTAATGTTATTAACGGTTTTGTGGCGTTTTTATCGCCATTATCCTCTATAAAAACATTCGGTTGTAATTGTATCACAATAATATCAGATGATGAAATGTCTTGTTGCAATACAATATTGTTTTGAGTATTGTGAGCAGGAATCTGCACTTCTACTTTTACAGGTTCCCATTTGCAATTATAAAAATATATGCTGCTTTCCTTTTGATTGCTAGCTTTATATGTGCGGACCATACATATTAGGCTATCACCTGCATCTACAGGCAATTTTTTTATAGTCATTTTCTGTGCAGAACTAAGAGTGGCTGACAAATAATCTGTAGTTATAGTGTCTACAGATGAGGTCTCTCCTAGCATATTTTTCACATCACTTTTTACTTTCATATCATAATAGTCTACAGATTCTTGGCGACTATTCTTATCTAAATATCCGATAACAGAGTCTGGCATGCTAATCCATATATTACGCATGCTTTGCGCATTGATATTTTCTAAAGCAGAAAACATCAAAAACAAACATATTATAGTTTTTCTTATCATAATAGTTGCAATATTACCGATTTTTTTTCAATTGTGCAAATGGGTGAAGATTGTTTTTGATATTTAACTAGATTTTATGGGTTTTATCTTTAATGTATCAAATATTATTGCTATTTTTGCATGAGGATATAATAAATTAAATCAAAATAGAAAATATGGCATTATCAAAACAAGACATTAGTCAAATTGAAGCATGTGGAATTAGCGAGGATCAGGTCTTAGATCAATTGAAGCAGATTGAAAAAGGATTTCCTTTTCTTAAGTTAGAAGCAGCTGCATCAATAGATAAAGGAATTGTGGCTCCAGGAAAAGATGAACAGGATAAGTATGTGAATATATGGAATGATTACAAAAGTGAAGGACACAAAATTGTAAAGTTTGTTCCTGCCAGCGGTGCTGCAAGTCGTATGTTCAAAAATATGTTTGCATTTTTGAGTGCTGAATATACTGTTCCAACAACAGATTTCGAAAAAGAATTTTTTGATAATATTAAAGATTTTGCATTTTATAATGAGCTTGATGATAAATGCAAGGCAAATGATGGTAACTCAATTACTAACTTGATAGAAGAAGGCAAATACAAGAATATTGTTGCTAATATGCTTAATGAGAATGGCCTCAATTATGGTAATTTACCAAAGGGCCTCCTACTCTTCCATAATTATGAAGATGGTCCTAGGACTCCAATGGAAGAACATCTTGTAGAAGCTGCATTATACGCAAGTAGTAAAGGAAAAGCAAATGTTCATTTTACTGTAAGTCATAGTCATCTTGACTTATTTAAGGCAAAAGTTGCAGAAAAGTTAACTAAGTTTTCTGAAAAATTCGGCGTTACATATAACATTACTTTCTCAGAACAGAAACCAAGTACTGATACAATAGCTACAAATCCAGATAATACTCCATTCAGAAATGAAGACGGTAGTTTGTTATTCAGACCAGGTGGTCATGGTGCTTTAATCGAAAATCTCAATGAAATTGATGCTGATATTGTTTTTGTTAAGAATATCGATAATGTTGTGCCAGATAGATTAAAAGGTGAAACTGTAAAATATAAGCAGATCTTAGCTGGAATCTTAGTTGATTTGCAGAATAAGGTTTTTGACTATCTAAGATTGCTTGATTCTGGAAAATATAGCAATACAAAACTAGAGGAAATTATTAGATTTGTGCAGCGTGATTTATGCTGTAGAAAACAGGATATAAAAGAATTGGAAGATGCAGAATTAGTTATTTATCTGAGAAAGAAGTTAAATAGACCGATGCGCGCTTGTGGAGTTGTAAAGAATGTTGGAGAACCTGGTGGAGGTCCTTTCCTTACTTATAATCCTGACGGTACCGTAAGCTTGCAAATATTAGAAAGTTGCCAAATTGACACAAATAATGCAGAATACATGGATATGTTTAAAAATGGAACACATTTTAATCCTGTAGATTTAGTTTGTGCAATAAAAGATTATAAGGGAAATGATTTTAATCTCCCAGAATATGTTGATAAAAATACTGGTTTCATAAGCAGCAAGAGTAAGAATGGAAAAGAACTCAAGGCACTGGAACTACCAGGTTTATGGAATGGAGCAATGAGTGATTGGAATACTGTCTTTGTAGAAGTTCCTTTGGAAACATTTAACCCAGTGAAGACCGTAAACGACTTGTTAAGAGATCAGCACCAATAAATATATCATTTTGAGTTGGTGGCTCGGTTTAGTTGTTACGTAAAATAAGAAATCGAATAATGACTGAAAAATTTGAATTTACACAATCAGAGCTCGATGAGACACGAGAAATTATGGCTCATCTAAGGGAAGCCATTGGTGACACATTGAAATCTGATGACGAAGATAAGATTAAACAGCATCTGAAGAAAGCAATATATGACAATCAAATACAACGAGATGTATTTGGCTTAAATCCTATATTACATTCTTTACGAACAGCGCAGATTGCAGTTGATGAAATCGGACTCAAGAGGGATGGTGTGCTTGCTACCCTTCTATATACCCTTGTCGTAAACAATTACTCTACTGTGGAGGACATGCAAGACAAGTTTGGTGAGAGTGTGGCTCATGTAATCCGAGGTTTGGTTAGAATACAAGATTTGTATAAACGAAATCCGATTATTGAAAGTGATAATTTTCGAAATTTATTGATTTCGTTTTCTGAAGATATGCGCGTGATACTTATCATGATTGCTGATAGAGTTAATCTGATGAGGCAAATACGAGACACCAACGCTGTTGAAGAAAAGCATCAGGTGAGTGAGGAAGCAAGTTATCTCTATGCCCCACTCGCCCATAAACTTGGCCTATATAAGTTAAAGAGTGAACTTGAAGACTTAAGTCTTAAATATCTTGAACATGATGCTTATTATATGATTAAAGATTCGCTTAATGTAACTAAAGCGGCTCGTGATTCATATATTAAGAGATTTGTTGGGCCAATAAACGAGAAACTAACATCAACAGGATTAAAATATCATCTTAAAAGCCGTACAAAAAGTATCCATTCTATATGGCAGAAGATGAAAAAACAGAAGTGCGGCTTTGATGGTATTTATGATTTGTTTGCTATACGAATTATAATAGATACTCCGATCGAAAAGGAAAAGATGCAGTGCTGGCAGGTTTATTCCATAATAACAGACATGTATCAGCCTAATCCAAAACGATTGCGTGATTGGCTTAGTGTTCCTAAGAGTAATGGTTATGAAAGTCTGCATATAACTGTTCTTGGACCAGAAAATAAATGGGTTGAGATACAGATTAGAACTGAGCGCATGGATGAAATTGCTGAGCATGGACTTGCAGCACATTGGCGTTATAAGGGTGTGAAGAGTGAAGGAGGCATTGATGACTGGTTGGCAAACATAAGGGCAGCACTAGAAAACAATGATGATTTACAACTGATGGATCAGTTTAGAATGGATTTATATGAGGATGAAGTTTATGTGTTTACGCCTAAGGGAGATTTGCTTAAATTTCCTAAAGGTGCAACAATTCTTGATTTTGCATATTATATACATTCAAATATTGGTAATACGTGTGTTGGTGGAAAGATTAATGGTAAAGTCGTTAGCTTTAGGCAAGTTTTACATTCCGGAGATACAGTTGAGATACTAACACAAAGCAATCAAAAACCAAAACGTGATTGGTTGAATATTGTAAAAAGTTCAAAGGCTAAGGCTAAAATTCGTTTGGCCCTGAAAGAAACTCAGGCTAAAGATGGTTTGTATGCTAAGGAGCTGATAGAACGAAGATTTAAAAACAAAAAAATAGAAATCGAAGAAAGCGTGATGTCTCATGTAATAAAAAAAATGGGATATAAAGAAAATTCAGATTTCTATAAAGATATTGCTGATGAGAAACTTGATCCAAATGTCGTAATTGATAAGTATATCAAGACACGTGATCATGATTTGAATGTAGCTGCGACCAAATCTGCTGAAAGTGCAGAGAACTTTGCTTTTGAGAATCCAAATGAAGAATTAACATACAAAAATGACGATGTGCTTGTGATTGACCGAGACCTTAAAGGTATTGATTATAAAATAGCACAATGTTGTCGCCCAATTTATGGAGATGATATATTTGGATTTGTTACTGTGACTGGTGGAATAACAATTCACCGTAAATCATGTCCAAATGCACCTGAACTCAGAAAAAGATTTGGTTATAGAATTGTAAACGCAAAATGGAGTGGAAAAGGTTCTAATCAATATATTATCACTTTGCGCGTTATAGGTAATGATGATATTGGCATTGTTAGCAATATAACCAATATTATATCTAAAGAGGATAAGCTTACAATGAGATCAATAAATATTGATTCTCATGATGGGTTGTTTAGTGGAAATTTAGTTTTGATGATCGAAGATACAGGTAAACTCAATTCACTAATCAAAAAGCTTAAGACTGTGAAGGGTGTAAAACAAATAATACGAATATAAATAATATGAAGAAATTTGTTGTTGGTTTGTTCTTGTTATCAATTGCTTGTCAAATAAATGCCATCACATATACAAAAACAGATAGCATGAGAGTTGTAAGACTGCTCTCAGATGGTTTGAAACAGAACAAGAACACTAACTTAATGATATATTATGCACGTAGATTGAAAGGACTTCCTTATGTTGCAAAAACATTAGAAGTAAATCCAACAGAACAACTGATTGTAAACTTGAGACAGTTGGATTGTACGACTTATGTTGAAAATGTGCTTGCGTTGACATTATGTACTGAGAAATCATCAATAAGTTTCAAGGATTTTTGCCGTATTCTTCAAAAAATAAGGTATGATGGTGGAAATGTGAGATATACCTCTCGTCTTCATTATTTTACTAACTGGATAGCCAATAATACAAAAAATGGTTTTGTTTTTGAAATTCAAAAGCAAAGTTCACCTTTTACGGCTACGCAAATTGTGAAAACTAACTATATGACAACTCATATAGATAGTTATCCTATGCTGGTGGAACATCCAGAATGGGTGTCTAGTATCAATGCAATGGAGAAAGAACTAACTGGTAAACGTTTTAGGTATATCCCAAAAGGCATGATAACAAATAGTATATTATGCCGAAATATTATCAAAGATGGTGATATTATAGCCATTATAACATCAAAACCAGGTTTAGATACTAGCCACATTGGAATTGCAGTGTGGCATAATGATGGATTGCACCTTCTAAATGCCAGCCAAATTAGAAAAAATGTTGTTGAAGAATCAATGACATTGCATGATTATATGAAAAAACATCCTTTGCAACTAGGAATAAGAGTTATCAGGGTGAAATAAAAAGGCTAGTCTTTCTTACGTCCGAAGTTAAATCCAATATAGAAATTTAAACTTCCAAATACACTATTCGTATAAAAAGTCGATTTGTGATAATTATATGCATGTAGAATGGCACTAGATCCAATATACCATTTTGTATTATTCCAAACGATTCCAAAACGACTAATACCATCTACATTAAAATTATCAAAATTAAAATCGCGGAATGTAAAATTCTTGTGATCTGAATCTCCGCTGGAATGTTTATAAGCCAAAGCCAGTGAAAGTGATGCATTAAAAAGGCAATTCCTAGCAAAAACCCAATTATAAGCGTATCCAAATTGCAATGACAAATCATCGTAATTCACTTCTCCCTTAACAAGTGAACTATCAAATGCAGATTCGGTCATTTCAGTACCTAGATATTTTTTCATAGTTTCTGCCAATGCTTCCCAGTCAACACTAAGCTTTTGACTGGTATACCCTATTCCGAAAAGTAACGATCCTGCACTTATTCTTTGACAAGTGCTTTGGCTATATGCAGCTGGATATGAAAATTTGTGATGATTAGTGATATAGTAAAGATTAAATCCTCGTATGCTTGATTCAATACCACTAAAAGGGGCACCATTTATATTGCTGGTATTACCTTTTTCTAGGCTCAAATTGCTAATGTGGTAGTTGTTTCCTGAAGTTCTATAGTAAACATCTAATCCGATTTGATTACTGTATAAACTTACATCAAATTCATGCTTGTTATTTGATCCACCAACGTGAGAAACATCAAGAGTATAGCCAAGAAAAATCCAACGCCATCCAAAATATGGTCCAACTTTCACATTTAAATCTGGATTAAATGTCACGGTCATATTTTTGCCAGTTCTCAACTTATAAATTTCATATGTGTTAGTGTTTTGGAGCATGAAGGCATAATTGTAGTGTTGTGGTTCAATATAATTTGTGTCTATGCGCGAAAAATCCTTAGCAATATCATAAAGGCGATCAAGAAAACTATTCTTTAAATGCTTTCCACATCTTTTTGCAGGCAGTTTTGTGCTGTCTGATACAATTGAGTCACAAATATTATGCTCGTTATTATCGGCATAAATTTGCTGTACTTGCAATAGGAAGAAGGCAAATATAAATATATATTTTCTCAAAGCTAAAATAAAGATTACAGTTTTCCTAATATTCTATCCATAACCCAATTTACAGGAGTAGCACTAACGCTAGTACATGTACAAGCACCAAAGCCTTGGAGGTCCTCTATAACAGATTTGATAATTGGTAATTGAACGTAAGGTGGATTCGGAACTACTATATTCATGTTTCCTTCGCTAGTTACAAGTTTTATGGGATCATAGTTGAAAACAGAAAATGAGACAGAACCTTTGTCACCAATTATTTCAATACAGTCTTCTTTCGCACTTTGGTGGCCAACGAAGCACCAAGATGCGCTGCCAGGTAATCCACTATCAAACAAAAAACATGCACTAATAGTATCTTCAGCTTTATATAAATGTGCACGATTGGCACAATACCCATGAGCTCGCGTAATTACACCAAATAACTCTTGTAGAATATCAAGTTGATGAGGGGCTAAATCGTAGAAATATCCTCCGCCTGCAATATCTGGCTGCAAACGCCATGGGAGCGATTCACTGCTATTATAATCCAAATATCGTGGTGGAACAGAAAATCTAATCTGAACATTAGTAACTTCTCCAATAACTCCATTTTTCACGATGTCCATAACGCGCTGAAAATATGGTAAATAGCGGCGATAGTATGCGACAAAACATGGAACACCAGTTTGTTCACTAATTCTGTTTATTCGCGCACAGTCTTCATAGCTTGCAGCTAATGGTTTTTCGACATATACTGGTTTACCCGCTTTCATTGCCATAATAGCAAAAGTAGCATGACTTGAGGGAGGTGTAGCTATATAGATTGCATTCACATCGGGATCGTCCACTAACTCCTGTGCATCTGTATACCATTTCGGTATATTATGCCTTTCTGCATAAGAGCGAGCTTTTGATTCACTACGACTCATGACTGCTTCGACGTGTGAACCCTCTACTTCATTAAATGCAGGTCCTGATTTTTTCTCAGTAACCTCACCACAACCAATAAATCCCCAACTTATTAACTTCATATATAATGCTATTTAAGATGCAAAGATAATATTTTTTATTATCTTTGCAAACAAAAAAGAAACTCAATATGGAAATAAAGAAATCAGAATTCGTAATATCGGCACCATTAGTCAGTAAATGTCCTAAGGATGATAAGCCTGAATACGCATTTATTGGAAGGTCTAATGTCGGAAAATCTAGTCTGATAAATATGTTGTGCAACAACAAAAAACTAGCAAAGACTTCATCTACCCCTGGTAAAACATTGCTGATAAACCATTTTATTATCAATAATGAGTGGTATATTGTTGACCTTCCTGGCTATGGATTTGCAAAGCATTCAAAATCTGTTAAGCAGAGATTGGAGAAAATGATTTCATCATACATATTACAACGTGAACAATTAATAAATGTTTTTGTACTTATAGATGTTAGACATGAGCAACAAAAAATTGATCGTGAATTTATTGATTGGCTTGGTGAGAGCAATGTGCCTTTCACTATAGTATTTACTAAATCTGATAAACTCGGACCTGGTAAGGCAAGACAGAATGCACAGGATTGGATGGATAAGTTGAAAGATAGATGGGAAACATTACCACCATATTTTATAACATCTTCAGAAAAGAAAATAGGTAGAGACGAAGTGCTTGATTACATAGACGGAATAAATAAAAACTTATAAATGGCACAAATACCATATCTTGACGTACAAAACCTGACAAAAAGTTTTGGATCGCAAGTATTATTCAATAATATATCATTTTCGGTTAGTGAAGGTCAAAAGGTTGGACTTGTTGCAAAAAACGGAACTGGCAAGTCTACCCTATTATCTATATTAACAAATAATGAAGGTAAAGATTCTGGAAGTATAATATATAAGAATGATCTTAAGATTGGTTATCTTGAGCAAAGCCCTATTTTTAATCATGATGAAAGTGTGCTTGAGGCCTGTTTTAATCATGAAAATTCAGAAGAACTTATCATCAAATATAAGCAAATTCTTACACAACTAAAGATCAAAAATTTTGATCAGCCAATGGGACAACTTAGTGGCGGTCAACAAAAGCGTGTGGCTTTAGCAAATGTGCTCATCACAGAACCGAATTTTATAATAATGGATGAGCCTACTAACCACTTGGATCTTGAAATGATAGAATGGCTGGAAGGATATCTGAACAGAGGAAACAAAACGTTGCTCATGGTTACGCATGATAGATTTTTTCTTGATCGAGTGTGTAATACAATTTTAGAACTTGATGATCAGCAGATTTATACTTACCGCGGTAATTATAGCTATTATCTTGAAAAAAGACAAGAGAGAATAGATAATGCAAGAAGTGAAATTGCGAGAGCTAATAATCTTTATAGAACTGAATTAGAGTGGATGAGGCGAATGCCTCAGGCGCGCGGACATAAGGCCAAATATCGTGAAGATGCTTTTGAAGATTTGCAGGCAAAAGCTAAACAGCGTATAGAAGAGCGCCAGATACGATTAAAAGCTGGTAATGTTTATATAGGTTCAAAAATTTTCGAATGCCAATATGTAAGTAAAGCTTGGAATGAAAATGAAGTAATTCTTAAAGACTTTTATTACAATTTCGCGAGATTTGAAAAGATGGGCATTGTTGGAAACAATGGAACAGGTAAATCAACTTTTATTAAAATGCTGCTTGGCGAAGTAAAGCCTGATAGTGGAAAGTTTGATATTGGTGAGACCGTAAGATTTGGATATTTTTCTCAGCAAGGAATGCAATTTGATGATCAGCAGAAAGTTATTGATATAATAACTGATGTTGCTGATGATATTGACCTTGGTAAAGGGAGACACATGACGGCAAGTCAGTTCTTACAATATTTCATGTTTACACCTGAACAACAATATAATTTTGTCTATAAACTTAGCGGTGGTGAAAAGCGCAAACTATATTTGTGTAAGGTACTTATGACTAATCCAAATTTCTTGGTATTGGATGAACCTACTAATGATCTTGATATACAGACTTTGCAAATATTCGAGGAATACCTGCAAGATTTTCCTGGATGTGTGATTGTTGTAAGTCACGATAGATACTTTATGGATAAAGTAGTTGATCACTTGCTTGTTTTTAAGGGTAAAGGCGTAATCAAGGACTTCCCTGGAAATTATACTCAATACAGAGAATGGGAAGGCTTAAAAGCTAAAGAGGATGACAAGGCGCAAGCAAAGTCGAAAGAGAAAACGGATTATCATAATGTCACTAAGCGAAAGATGACTTTCAAAGAAAACATGGAATTCAAACGTCTCAGTGAAGAAATTGAAAATTTGGAAAATGAACAAAAGAGTTTGGAAGAAGAACTTTGTTCGGGCGAATTAAGTGTAGATGAACTGACAGAAAAGAGTAAACGTCTCCCTATCATAAAAGATGAGTTAGATGAAAAGGGAATGCGATGGCTTGAACTATCAGAACTTAGTTAGAAAAAACAAATATAATAGAATAGTATAATTGAGCGGCGAGAATATAGATAATATATATTGGAGCCGCTTTTTTTATGCCTTCACACATGAATGCAAAAAGACCTGGTATTGATGAGATTCGCCCAACTGATATACTATATGTTGATGATATCACTAATATAACAAATGAAATATAAGATATCATGCACATAAGGAAATTTTTACTAAATATATGCCCATCAATGTTTAATAGCACAGCATGCGGGACAGACGTTAATAGCACAATGATAATCACAAATATAATAACTTCCAACGAAACAAGACGTACAGCTAATCTTTGTCGTATGTCCATGTTTCGTTTAATATCTAGTAAACCCGACGAAACGAGACAACCATAAGCAATACTTGTCACTGTAATTAATACCAAAACTGGAGATGCAATGTTATAAGTGAACTGGCCTAAAAACCACCTGATACCTTCACTGCTTAGCATAGATCGCATATTTAAATCAGGCATCGCGGATGTGATAAACCACGATACCAAAATTAACAATACCTGACATGTTGCCAGAGTGACAGTTGAATAGCTTATTATTTTTAACAAACGATTATTCATCATCGGGGTGAATATTGTCTATATCTATAATTCTAAGTTCTATTGCACGAACAACAAGACGTGTGGCATTTACTCCCACCTTACCATTTCCATTGGGGAAAAGTTTCTGAACAAGTTCATTTTGACGTTTCTCTAGACTTTTTACACCAAATGGCATTCCACGAAGGTTGGTGATTTGTTCTTTTGTATAACCTAGTGCAAGGTGACGTAGAAAACGTTCGTCATATTCATCTATTTCGTAATCAACAAATGCTTCTTGTTTCATAATTTGATTTTTCACACTTTCCATGAATCTAGAAACAATCTTTTCGAGTATAGGCTGATTGAAAACAAGTTTTTTGCCATTCATGACGCTAGATACATCTCCTCTTGTAAGAAGTTCTCCGCTTTTAAGTATAATTCCATCACATCCGGCATCTAATACGTCAACCCATAACTTTTCGTTGAGTATTTCACCCGTGAAGATAAGAACCTTTATGTTAGGATAAGCTTCCTTTGTGTGTCTACAAATCTCAACACCAACAGTAGTGCTACCACCAAGGCCCAAGTCCAACAGTACCAAATCTGGCAACTGGACTTTCAGTAGTTTCCAATATGCTGTCTCGTTCTCTGCAGTTCCAATAATCTGAGCCTCAGGGATATCGTTACGAATAATGCCTTCTGTACCTTTTAATTCAAGAGGTACATCCTCAACAATTATAATTTTAAAATTATCCATATATTTATGTAATATTCAGTTTAGATGGAAGTTTCAACTCAATGTCTACTCCACCGGATATATTATGCATTGCTTGTATTCCACAACCACGTAAATTAGTTGCTTCTCCTATTTCTCTGACTATTTGGCGGCATATCATATATTCGATATTAACCGAAGCAGGAGTAAACAATTCTGCACATTGTTTTGAATCAAGCTTTAATGTCGACAATGTTAATGTTATTATAACGTAGTTATGATCTCTATTTGATATATTCTTTTCAATTGTTTTCTCACCACTAAGTTTTTTTAACAGATCAAAGAGATATCTTATTAAAGCATCATCAATTTTGATATTTGTATCAATCTGACGCATTGCTTGTAAACTCATTAATGTATACAACTGTCTATAATAGTTTGCAGTTTCACTTATAGCAGTTAAATTATCCTCTTTAGAATCAACTAATTGCCTTATTCTAGAAGGATAATACATTGTCTCATGTTTCAGTGTTGATAAGCAGTTATCTAGCACGTTGTTACTAATGTGTAAGCGTTCGTTTTCATATTCTAGTTTTCGCAATTCGTCAACAGCTGCTTCTGTACTAATTGTTTGTCGTTTATCTACTTCAAGGCTTGTCTGTAATGCGCTTTCAATTTTGTTGACAACATCGTTTAATTGTGAATCTGAAGCTTTTAATAGCTTATTTGCATCTTTCCATATTTTTATAATCTTTTGAAGCTTGTCTGAAGAATCAATATCAGAAAGTAAAACATTATTGATATTATTTACTCTCTCAAGACATAATCTATAGTAAAGTCGATGTCTATAATACAGAAAATAATATGCTGGAAATATAGAAACAAGCAATATTATTAACAAGATGATAGAAACATTTTTGTTGTTCTCTGATTTTTGCATCACAACAACATATTCACCTAGAGTGTTGTCAGCAGAGCGTTCTCTGAATAACTGTGTATACAATCTGTTATTATAATGATAGATATCCCATAAATGTAATGCTAATGCTGCAACAGCGGTTTCGTTCCTTATGTCCAAAATTACGTCATAGCTTGTTTTTAAATGTGAACGAAACCATGCTATTTCTGCAGGTACGGTCTCGCTTCCAATATATTTCATGGTATCTTTACCATTACTAAATTTTGATTTATAATATCTATTTAAATAATGTCTGCATATGCTTGCATAACTTAATGTCTTTGTATAGTTCCTTTTTATATTACTATAATACGCACTATCAGCATATCTTTCTGCAGTCGCAATGTTTCTATCTTTAGCAAGTGATACAGATAATGAACAAAAGAGTATACCTATTAACACAAATGTACGCATTAGACCTTTAGGCAGTCTGAATGCAAAGCGACTCCCCTGCCCTTTTTTGCTTTCTGCATAAATTGAACAAACAGAAAATATTTGACTTATTTTATAATATCTTTCAATTATTCCTTTACAATTCATTAGCCCAAACCCATGCGATATTTCACTTTGTGGGTTTTCATCTAATTTCTCGTCTACTATAGTTTTATGTTCAAAGATACTTGAAACCTGCTCTTCCGACATACCTGTGCCAGTATCAAGGATTGATATTTCAACAAATTCGTCATATTCTTCACCCGTAATAATTACTTGTCCATTTTCTTGCGTAAATTTTCTTGCATTGTCAGCTAATGTATTAATCATAAACAAAGTAAGGATTTTGTCTGCTTTGACAACGGCTTCTGTAGGCTTAACGATTAAATTAATACCTTTTAGGCTGAATCCCATACTTCCGTTATTGACAATATCAAATAAAGATTGCAATTTAAAACTTTCAATGTGTAAACTTAGTTGACCTTGACGAAGTTGTATCCAATGTGTTAGTATATTATTATAGTCAATAATCTTATCGGTCAATTCACTTATATATGAATATCTGAATTCTCGTATTTCATCACCCTCTTCACGTTGCTCAAGACATTTAATCTCATTTATAATCCTATTGATAAATGGTAAAATGCTGTTAACCAATGATACTTTCGCTCTTTGTTCAATATTTCGTTTAATATTATTTGATAGATGTAAATTCTCAATTTGGATTTTTTCAGTTATTTCCTCATAGTCTTCTTTACGTTGTCTGACACTTTGCTCTTCATCATATTGCCATTGTCGTAATGGTTTAAGAAGACTGTCAATAGAGAAATTCTTATCACTCTTCTGACGCATTCTGTCGAATAAGAATAATAGAATTAGTACAAGGATAATCATCATTACAACGGCAACAATCATTATATTTAGTATCGAAGATGATTTGTCTAGTTGTTCTGCTCGAGCCTCTAGCAATCTATCTTGGCGAGTTTTTTCCTGTATATCTAGATAAATATTTCTATTATAATCACTAAGGGCCTTGTTGTCCACAGCTGAATATGCAAGAGACAATTGTTCGCGAATAGAAGAAACTAAATCAGGTGCTCTTTCTATAGCAGGATTTATATATAATGCATCACTAGTGTCTCTTAATATATGTTAATCAAATTTGAAGTCAATATGAAGCTGTCTGTCATCAGTCTCCTCTGCCTTTTGTCTGAGAGGTTTGAGCAAGTCTCGGATGCTGTCCGTGGTGAGTGCA
>JAGPJJ010000094.1 GCA_018054505.1 Prevotella sp. | reverse complement strand
TATATGGATTTCTACTCTCAACTATGGAATTATTGAGGTAAACACCAACCCTAGTTTGTTTAACATATGGAACATTGATACAAAAAGCTATAAATTTTCTATTAATGCCATTTGTTCAATATACACCCAAAATGGCAATGACTTTTGGCTGGGATTGAATCCTTATGGTCTAGCACTTTACAACAGAACCACAGGAAAGACTATATATAGTAACAACATCCCGGGACTAAAAGATATACCAACAGAGGTAATGGGAACTAAAATTCCGTCTATCGTAAAAAGAAGTAACGGAGAAATGTGGTTCGCCAGCAGCAGTTATGGTATTATGGTTAAAAAAACTGATGGCAAAGCATACATTATTAATTATCAAAAACATAAATACATTGCCGACAACTACGTATGTACTCTATTTGAATCAAGAGACAAAACGATGTGGATTGGACAACGCAGCGGAATATCTATCGTATACCCTAACAACAAAGGTGTGCTACTGAGACCTCATGATGCAAAGAGAGATTTTTCGCAATGCGACGTGAGAAACATTATACAGACACGTAACGGAGATGTATGGCTATCTACTGAAAATGAGGGAATTATTAGAATAAGGGGAAACATTGCTAATCCCAAATCTATTAGATTCAAACAATACAATCCGCTGAACGGAAACTATGCAATAGATGATGCAACTGCATGCTACGAAGATAGCAGAGGTATATTATGGGCAATTTCTAACAGCGGAGGACTATTTAGATATTACAACGCAAAGGACTGTTGATGAGTTCATCTACCCTATACAATAAGTTGAGAGCTTTGACAGGACAAGGAATTATTGAATTCATTAATAGCATTCGACTGAAAGAGGCTTGTAATATTATTAAAAGACAGCCTGACATTCAAATCAATGATATTGCAATGAAAGTTGGATTCAACACCCCTAAGTATTTTTCAAAATGCTTTAAAAAAGAATTTGGTATGTCCCCGAAGGACTATGCGCAAAATCACAGTTCTTCGTCAATTTAGGGAGAATATTGTCAATAGCACATATCTGGCTGACATCTCAATAAAGGGTTTGTGACACCATTACTTTAGGGGCATTAAAATTAAATATAGTGTATCATCATAAGTTATAATACAAGATGCAAATTAAATCTTGTTTTAATTTTGCATTGTATGATGTTTGCTTTATCTTTGCAATATGATAGATATACGTCTTAAAGTTTTTCTAAGTGTAGCTCGTAACCTAAGTTTCACAAAAGCATCACAAGAACTGTTTATAAGCCAGCCAGCCATAAGCAAGCATATAAAGGAACTGGAAAGTGAATACAACACTTGTCTGTTTGAACGTATGGGCACACACATACAACTGACAAAAGCAGGAAAGATTCTGCTAGACAATGCTGAAATTATTATTCAGCAGTACAAAAAGATGAACTTTGACATGAATAATATCCAGAAAAAATATGGAGGAAGCCTTAGAGTGGGCGCAAGTACAACTATTGCTCAATACGTTTTGCCAGAAATGCTTGCTAAATTTATGCAACTTTATCCCGACATCAATATAAATACGATTTCTGACAACTCAAGAAATATTGAGCAGTTGCTTAAAGATGGACGCATTGACGTTGGTATGGTGGAAGGCATAAGCAGGCAGCCTGAACTGAAATATACAAATATCATGAAAGATGAACTTGTAGCAATAGTTAGAAAAGGTAGCGAAATGTCGGAACTTGACGAGATTGATATTGACACATTTAAAAGTATTCCTATCGTGATTCGCGAACACGGTTCTGGCTCACTACAAGTAATAGAGAACTATTTGCATCAAAACAATTTGAGACTATCTGATCTTAACATCGTTATGAGTTTTGGAACCACAGAAGGTATTAAACATTTTGTAGAACACACTGAAACGATGGGGATAATATCTATCATGGCTGTTAGCCACGAACTACTGGAAAACAGATTCAAGATTATTGAATTAAAAGGCTTAAAGATGATGCGTGACTTTGCTTATATTGAAAAGCGTGGTGAAAGTATTGGACTACAAAAAGTATTCAAGCACTTTATAACCAACAGTTATAAGGCATAGTTATAATATATAAACAATCAATGACTTTTTTACTTATCTTTGCATGCGATAAAAAAAATAAAGATAAGTATTATGAAATTATCAGAACAACGCAGTAGCATGCTACACGGAGTACTTCTTATGACTCTTTTTGCATGCGCAGCTTTTTACATCGGTGAAACTGACATGGCCAAAGCTATATCATTCTCACCAATGATTGTGGGTATTATCCTTGGTATGCTTTATGCAAACAGTTTACGCAACAACCTTCCTGAAACATGGACACCAGGTATTGCATTCTGTTCTAAAAGGATTTTGAGACTTGGTATTATACTGTATGGATTCAAATTAACTTTCCAGGACATTACAGCAGTAGGACTTCCAGCAATATGTATGGACGCCATAATAGTTGTAGTGACAATATGCGGAGGAGTTTTAATCGGAAGATTATTAAAAATGGATCGCGGAATAGCATTACTCACTTCAGTTGGCAGTGCAATTTGCGGTGCAGCAGCAATACTAGGAGTTGAATCAGCTATAAAAGTAAAGCCTTACAAGACTGCCGTTGCCGTATCAACAGTAGTTATATTCGGAACTTTATCAATGTTTATCTACCCTATTTTGTTTAGAAGTGGTATATTTGATTTAACACCCGACCAGATGGGTATCATGACAGGTGCAACAATCCATGAAGTAGCACATGTTGTTGGTGCAGGAAATGCAATGGGTACAACAGTATCAAATTCTGCGATTATTGTGAAAATGATACGTGTGATGATGCTTGTTCCTGTATTGTTGGTAATTAGTTGGAATGTTGCTCGTGAAGCTCGTCGCAATCCTGAGAACGATGAATTTGGACGTGGCAAGATACAAATTCCATGGTTTGCGATATTATTTCTTGTAGTGATATGCTTTAATAGCTTAGGATTACTTTCAGAATCAATAGTAGCATTCCTAAACAATATAGACACCTTCTTGCTTACTATTGCAATGACAGCACTTGGAGCAGAAACAAGTATAGAGAAATTTAAGAAAGCAGGCTTCAAACCATTTATACTAGCTTCTATATTATATTGCTGGTTAATTGTTGGTGGTTACTGTTTAGCAAAGTATCTAGTTCCATTGTTGATGTAAATACAGAAACATAAGGACATGAAAAAAGGCTGCATATCTGATTGATCAGACATGTAGCCTTAATTTATTCTCTCTCTTAATCTTATTCTTTCTTTACTTGTTCAAACCACGGTTGTTCATTGTGGTGTTGAGAAGAAGAAGATACTTGCGATACTGATTTGTATTCAGAATGTAGTGCATGTACTTAAGATTCTTCTCGATGGCCTTGTCAACCATTGGCTTGCGCTCATCTTTAGAAGCGTTTGCTGCATTCATCATTTCTACACAGAATGTTTTGTGTACATCCTCAACGCTTTCGAGCTGGTCCATTGAAAGTCCAAGTGCGTCAGCTAGTTTGCCATAGTTTACTGTCATGTCATAAACTGCTACTGCGTTTGTTGCCTTTGCATCTTCACCTTCTGCGAATGCGATTGTTGTCATGCTCATAAGAGCTACGAATGTCAAAATAATCTTTTTCATAATCTTTTTACCTTTCATCATTTTGAACCTCTTTATTACCTATTTGACTCTGAGGTTCGTTATACATCTGTTATTATCCTAAATGTCTTTATCTCTGTAAGACACTGCAAAGATATGATGTTTTTATTTATCTCGCAAGCATTTTATCATACTGTTTGCGCAAACAGCGACATTTATTGACCTAAATCAAAGAATTAACTTTCATTTTCATAGTATTACCCTCTTTACGGTAGAAAAATATAAAATATGATGCCATATATAACAAAATAAAGGATAGCCTGTAGCTATCCTCTATATATATGTTGTTGGTTAACAAACTTTCGTTATCAAATATGTATTGTCTTATTAATAAGGTAGTTATCAAGAATAACCATAGCAGCCATAGCTTCTACGATAGGTACGGCTCTAGGAAGCACACATGGATCATGACGCCCACGAGCTGTTATCGTTGTAGGATTACCATCGATATCAACAGTGTCTTGTTTCATTAATAATGTAGCAACTGGTTTGAAAGCAACACGGAAATATATATCCTGTCCGTTACTGATACCGCCCTGAATACCTCCGCTATGATTTGTTTTAGTTTCAATAGCTCCTTCAGAATTAACAAAAACATCATTCTGTTGACTTCCACGAGCTGAAACCCCGTCAAAGCCTTCGCCATATTCAAATCCCTTTACGGCATTTATCCCTAACATTGCTGATCCTAATTGTGCATGCAATTTGCTAAATTCAGGTTCGCCTAATCCTATTGGGCATCCCTTTATTACACATGCTATGACACCGCCAATAGTATCTCCATCAGCCTTTACCTCAGAAATAAGTTTTTCCATCTGTAAAGCTTTATCTGGATCTGGACAACGCACAATATTATCTTCTATGGAATCAAGGTCGTATTTTGTATAATCTCTATCCAATGCAATAGTTCCGACTTGTGACGTGTATGCCTTGATATCTATATTCAATTTACGCAAAGCTAATTTGGCAAGTGCCCCTCCTACACAACGTGCAATGGTTATGCGCGCAGAAGAACGCCCGCCTCCACGATGATCTCTTATGCCATACTTACTGAAATATCCAAAATCAGCATGCGATGGGCGAAAAAGATTTCGCATATTGTCATAATCATTAGAATGCTGATTAGTATTGTATACAGCAAACCCTATAGGAGTTCCTGTAGACTTACCATCAAAGACTCCACTGAAAATTTCAACCTTATCAGGTTCATTTCTACTTGTTGTTATCTTGCTCTGTCCAGGACGTCTACGATTTAGTTCATTCTGTATGAAATCTAAATCTATATCAACACCTGCAGGCATGCCATCAACTACACCTCCGACAGCCATTCCATGACTTTCGCCAAATGTAGTAAGAATAAAGATATTGCCGAAACTATTTCTCATAATGGTTAATATAATAAAACAGAAAAGGCGCTCCATAGAAAATGAAGCGCTCTTTATTTTATTTAATGGCAACCACAGCAGCCACCATCTTTCTTATCATCTCCACAATCGCCTTCACAATCGCCCTCGCAACCTTTACAGCCGCTGCAACCATCATTACCGTTGATCATGTTCATGTATTTACCTATTTCGTCATTTGTAGCATCACGATTTTCGGTTATACTACCAATAAACTTTAAGGTCTTACCAGCCAAAGGATGGTTGAGGTCAACCTTTACCTTATCATCTGTAATTTCAAGAATATGTCCGTTGAAGCGATTACCGTCTTCATTCTGCAAAGGAACGATGGCATCTACAACAATGTGTTCGTCATCAAACTTACCGTTTATAGAAAATATCTGTTTGTCCAAGTCCAACACATGCTCTTCAATATGCTCGCCATAAGCTTGAGCTGGTGTGAGCGTGAGCTCAAACTTTTCTCCATTCTTCAAATTAACTACAGCCTCTTCAAATGCAGGAAGAGTGAAACCGAAGCCACTTAGGAAATCGAAAGGACGATCTTCGCTAGTCTGCTCAATCAGTTCCTGCTTGCCATCAGTCACGTCATACAACATATATGAAACGGCGATGTACTTGTTTTGGTTATTGTCCATTATTACCTTTTATTATATAATTTAATTTGTGCAAAGATAGTGTTTTTAATTTAAAAATCCGATAAGCAGCAATATTATTAATCGTTAATAGCACCAATTATCTCGTTTATACTCTTACAACCATGTGAGTCGAGCCATTCATTAATACCATTCTTTACATCAACAGTTACTGTTGGGTCTACAAAGTTGGCAGTACCTATTTCTATAGCGGTAGCACCACACATTATAAATTCAATGGCATCAGTAGCATTACTTATACCTCCAAGACCAACTACAGGAATTTTTACTGCATGAGCTACATCATAAACCATTCTTAATGCAACTGGTTTAACAGCAGGTCCACTTAATCCACCAGTACGAATACTAAGCATTGGTTCACGCTTTTCTATGTCAACAGCCATTCCCATCAACGTGTTGATCAAAGATACAGCATCAGCTCCTTCATCTTCACAGGTACGCGCGATTGATGCGATATCAGTTACATTAGGTGAAAGCTTTACAATAAGCGTTTTATGATAGGCTTTGCGCACAGCCTTGACTATGCTAGCAGCACCTGAGCATGTTACACCAAAAGCCATACCTCCATGCTGCACATTAGGACAACTGATATTCAATTCTATTGCAGGAATATTATCAAGTGCGTCAATACGGGCAGCACATTCTGAATAAGTTTCAGGATCACTTCCACTCACATTAACAATCATATTTGTATTTATATCCTTAATCTGAGGATATATATGCTCACAAAAATAATCTACGCCCTTATTTTGCAGTCCAACACAATTAAGCATTCCGCTAGCAGTTTCCGCCATACGAGGATAATCGTTTCCCTCGCGCGCATGTAGCGTTGTACCTTTTACTATAATGCCACCAATTTCATCTAGCTGCACTAAATCAGCAAATTCAATTCCATAACCAAAAGTTCCTGAAGCTGTCATTACAGGATTCTTCATTTCGAGGTTATTTATTTTTACATTTAAATCTGCCATAATAGTTTCTTAATATTTAACACTGGACCTTCAGTACATACACACACATGACCTTCTACAGTCTTCTCTACACAGCACAAACAAGCGCCAACACCACACGCCATTTTATTCTCGAGTGAAGCCTCACATTCAATGTTGTTTGACATTGCATATCTAGCAACACTTACCATCATAGGCTTTGGACCACACGTACTAATTCTAGAAAACTTTTCATTCTGCAATACAGAATGGTTTGTTACAAATCCTTTTTCTCCAAGACTTCCATCCTCGGTTGTAACGAATACACGACCTATCTTCTCAAAATATTCGAGTTCAAGTAAATCAGACTTGCTTCTTGCTCCTAACAAGAATGTTGGCTGACCACCCATTCGTCGTATTTCACAACCGAAGTATAACAAAGGTGCAACACCAACGCCACCTCCGACAAGCAGAACTTTCTCGTTTTTGTCAACAGGCATTGTAAAGCCATTGCCCAAAGGTAGAAGACAATTTAGTTTGTCACCAGCATGAAGTTTTCCTAATTGGCGAGTTCCGTCACCAATCATGGCAACAAGCAGCCATAGTTCGTTAAGATTATAATCTACTAAGTTTATTGAAATGGGACGGCGAAGATATGTTGACGGCGAATTGTCAACACGAACTTCCACGAATTGTCCCGGTGCCATATCAGGCAGAACCTCATCAGACGTAAGCTTAATAACGACATGCTTAGGACTTAGAGTCTCTACAGACTTGACAGTAAGGTCTAGAACGTATTTTTTCATCTTTGCTCTTTGCAATAATGTTTATGCAAAGGTAGTGCAAGCCGAACACAATACAAAATAAAAAAAGGTTTTTTTAATTTTTATTGTTTTGATGCCACCTATCTTATAATATATATAGAATGCGATTACTGCCAAATGAAGTCAAAGCTAAATTCTATAAATAGAAAAATAGGAGCACCAAGTATGAATGTTCAACTTTAGAATATACAGAGATGAAATAAGTTAGATATAAAACAATAACTAACTTTTTTGAGGCACAAAAGTCTCCCATGTTTTATCATCATAGAACACTCTTATTTCTGATATTTTTCGTTGTGGTTTGTCAATTATTTTAACCGATGTTTTAGGCTGATTTATT
>JAGPJJ010000093.1 GCA_018054505.1 Prevotella sp. | reverse complement strand
AGGAAACAATGAATAAAAACGAAGAAAATGTTGAACTTCGGCAAATGACAAGTATTGTTACTGATGATGACAAACCGACAATTTTAGTCGTTGATGATAATGATGATATTCGTACGTATGTTACTTCATTGCTTGAAGCTGAATATGATGTAAAGTTGGCTTCTGATGGAAAGGCTGGACTTGAAAAGGCGCTAAGATATGTACCGGATTTGATAATATGTGATGTCATGATGCCTATTATGGATGGTTTGGAGATGTGCGATTGTGTGAAACGCGAAACGGTTACCAGTCATATACCTGTGATTTTGTTAACAGCACGTACACAGGAAGACCAACGTACTGAAGGTTATAATTATGGTGCAGATGCTTATATCACTAAACCTTTCAGTGGAAAGGTGTTGCTGGCACGAATAAAGAATCTATTAAATAATCGTCTTTTGCTTCGTGATATATTTAGTAGTAGTGAGCCTATGAATGATAAGCCAAAAGATACCGATACGCTATTTATCAATGAATTTCGCAAGCATGTACAAGCTCAAATGTCGGATGCTGAATTGAACGTGGAAACTTTAAGCGCAGATATGGGGTTGAGTCGTGTACAGCTTTATCGTAAAGTTAAGGCTTTGACAGGATCTTCACCAGTGGAACTCATACGTATAACACGTTTGAAACAGGCAGAGCGTCTTCTTAAATCTAAAGGTAAGACTATTGCTGAAATTTCATACGAAGTAGGTTTCTCTTCACCATCTTATTTTTCTAAATGCTATAAAGAATATTTCGGACTTTTACCTGGTGAAGTGAAATAAGCTTACAGGAAAGCAAAATATGAAGTCATTTTATCCTTTATAAGTAAATGCGAAAAATCGTTCAATCAATAATAAATTTGTTGCATGAACGATTTTTCGCATTCTTTGAAACATTCATGATATACAGCAAGCATAATCAATTATACCTTTGCGGAAAATAATAAAGTGTAAAACCTAAAATATCACTAACCTAAATAATTATGCAAAAGAAAAGTTTATTTCGAATGTTTACTATCATGGCATTACTGTTTGTGAGTTTTGTTGCTAACGCTCAGGGCACACTTATAAAAGGTAATGTTATTTCTGCAACTGACAACGAGGCTGTTATTGGCTTGACAGTAAGAGAAAAAGGAACGAGGAATGCCACTGTGACAGATATGGATGGTAATTTCTCAATTAAAGTGAGTAATACTGATGCAACGTTGGAGTTCAGCTATATAGGCTTTGTTTCTCAAAGTTTACGGGCATCCAATGGCATGAAAGTGATTATGAGTGAAAATACACAGGCTCTTAAAGAAGTGGTGGTCACTGGTTATACGTCACAGCGTAAGGCCGATTTGACGGGTGCTGTTGCTGTTGTAAATGTTAAAGAGACAAAGACAGTTCCTGTAACGGACCCTATGCAAGCTTTACAAGGAAAAGTTGCAGGTATGACAATTACAAATAGTGGTGATCCTGCTAGTGATGCTACTATACAGATTCGTGGCATCGGTACCATGAATGACAATTCTCCTCTTTATGTTATAGATGGTGTCCCAACTAAGAATAGTTTACATTCTCTTAATGCTAATGATATAGAAAGCATACAGGTCTTGAAAGATGCTGCTTCTGCTTCAATTTATGGCTCTCGTGCAGGTAATGGCGTTATTATTATTACAACAAAGAGAGGTAAATCTGGTAATGTAAAAATAGACTTTGATATGTCATACACAGCTTCTTATTATGCCAGCCACATGAAGGTTTGTAATACAGAACAATATGGTGAAGCTACGTTCCGGGCATATACCAATAGTGGTGTTGATCCAAACTCTAATGCACTAAGTTATGCATTTAACTGGAATAAAGATTATACAAATCCTGTTCTTAATTCTATGAGTTTTGGTAAATATGATGGATATATTGATGCTGAAAAAACAATGCTTGCTTCCAATACTAATTGGTTTGATGAGGTATCTCGTGTAGGTAGTTTGCAAAATTACAGCGTATCAATAAGTAATGGTACTGATAAAGGTTCCTATCTTTTCTCTGTTGGATATAAAGGGGATGAAGGTATTATCAAATATACTGACTATAATAGTATATCTGCAAGAATGAATTCAAGTTATAACCTTATCAATAATAAAGCTACTATCGGTGAAAATTTCACAACATCCTATTATACTTCTGTTGATCAGAACCAACAGAATCTTGCATTACAAGCTTTATCTATTATACCTGTTCATACTGTGGACGGTGATGGATGGGGTGGACCGGCAAATGGTATGAATGATAGAAATAATCCTCTGCGTTTGCTTTATGACGGAAGAAATAACAGAAAGAGGGCTTGGCGTATGTTTGGTGATGCATATTTATCTATACGTCCAATTAAGGGGCTTGAACTCAAATCTACTTTTGGTCTTGACTATATTCAGGATTTCCTTCGTACTTTAACTTACAGTTATAAAAACGGTTATCTTAGCAATACTATGAATAATAGTGAACTTTATCAGGATCATAATCTCAATTGGACTTGGAGCAATACTGCCACGTATAATTTGAGTTTTGGTAAAAATGAATTTAATTTTCTGCTAGGTACAGAGGCTTATAAAAAGACATATACATATATTGATGATTATCGTAAAACATATAGTGTAGAAAGTACGGACTTCATGTGGCCAGATGCTGGTACTGGTGATTCTTATGCAGGGGGGGACCAAAGTTCTTATGCACTACTTTCCTATTTTGGCAAGATAGATTATAATTATGCAGAAAAATATTTAGCATCTTTTACTGTACGCCGTGATGGTTCTAGTAAATTTGGTTCTAATAATCGTTACGGTACGTTCCCTGCGGCTACATTAGGTTGGCGTATATCCAGTGAAAAGTTTATTAGTGATAACAAGAATCTTAAATGGATTGATGACCTTAAGTTGAGAGTATCATGGGGTAAGACCGGTAATCAGGAAGGCATAGATTACTATGCTCATACTGGAAAATGGTCTGTCGCTTATGGTTCTGCTGATCCTACATGGTCTGCTCCTAATTATACGTCTTATGATATGAAGGGAATTGGCAGTGGGACTTTAGCTTCTGGATACGTTCAGACACAACGTGCTAACGCTAATCTGAAATGGGAAACTTCTACACAATGGAACTTTGGACTTGATTATACGTTATTGAATAATAGCCTTTATGGTAGCTTTGACTATTATATCAAAAAGACTACAGATATTTTGTTAAGCCCAAGTTATATTGGCGTTATTGGTGAAGGAGGCCCTCAATATGTTAATGGCGCATCTATGCAGAATAAGGGTTGGGAATTTTCTATGGGTTATCGTAAGACTTTATCCAATGGCTTATGCTTTGATATAATGGCCAATATAGATTCTTATCGTAATAAGGTCACTAGTGTACCAGCCAGTGTTATCAATAACTATGGTGGTAACGGTGCTAACGATAATATTATTGGTCATGCTTATAATTCTAAATACGGTTATGTTGCAGATGGTCTCTTCCGTTCTCAGGAAGAAATTGATGCCTATAATAGCAAATATACTTATGCTTCTGGTTTCGTGGTTCCGGGGTTAGGACGTATTCGTTATGCAGATGTAAATGGTGACAATGTGATCAATGAAAAAGATCAGACTTGGATTTATAACCCGACACCAGATTTCTCTTATGGTCTTAATATTGTCCTATCATACAAAAATTTTGATCTTTCTATGTTCTGGCAAGGAGTACAAGGTGTCGATTATTACAACAACGAGAAATTTTCCACAGATTTTTATTCTGTAAGTGAAACTGGTTCCAATAAGGGGGTTAGAGTACTTGAAGCTTGGAGTCCTACCAATACGAATTCGGATATTCCTGCTTTGACCTACACAAATGCCAATAATGAAGGTAGGCTATCAACATATTTTATAGAAAATGGTAGCTATCTTAAATTGCGTACATTACAATTAGGTTATATTCTTCCGAAGTCTATTATGAAAAAGTTTTATATGACCAATTGTCGTTTCTACGTTAATGCAGAAAACCTTTTGACGATCCATGCTTCTAATTTTTCAGCTACTGATCCAGAATCATCAAGTTGGGGATACCCTATACCAACGTCTATGTCTGTTGGATTACAAGTAAGTTTTTAATAATTAATCATTAACATATTTATAATATGAAAAATATAATACCTTTTGCAATTATTCTTAGTGCAATATTTACTTTAACTTCATGTGGCGATTCATTCTTAAATGAGAATGCCACCTCTGTTGTAACAGATAATTTTGTAAAGCAACAAAACCAGATAGAAGGCCTTGTGACTTCTGCATATGCAGGACTTGGTAATGATCATTACACGTATCCTTTTAATCTATGGCCATATGGAGATATTAGAAGTGATGATGCAAAGAAGGGAGGACGTGACGAAAGTGACTGTATTAATTATCACTATTTGGAGATCTCTGAGGGGGTAAATTCTACTACGGATGGTCTTGATGATATTTGGTATCACCTATATTGTGGCATTGCGCGTTGCAATACTGCACTTCATTCTTTGGAGCTGAAGTCTAATAGTAACTATGCAAATAAGGTAGAAGAAATTGCTGAAATGAAATTTTTACGAGCTCATTTTTATTATAAATTGAAAATTCTGTTTAAATTTGTACCTTGGATTACTGAAGAGGATATTGATAAAGATGATTATACGACAATTGGTAACCGTGTATATAGTAACGAGGACCTTTGGAAGAAGATAATCTCTGATTTTGAGGATGCTTATAAAACTTTACCAGAGGTTCAGTCAGAGGTGGCTAGGCCAACAAAATATGCAGCAGCAGCGTACTTAGCTAAGTGCTATTCATGGTTAGCTTATCCAGAAGGTGACGATACTAACACTTTCACAGGAACTATTAATAAAGCGTATATGCAAAAAATGTTAGATTATGCAAATATTGTTATTAATAGCGGTAAATATGCTTTGCAACCGAATTTTGCTAGTAATTTTTTACCAACAGCAGATGGCGGTATAGAAAATGGAGTAGAGAGTATTTGGTCTATACAATTTTCAAAAAATGACGGGACTAAATTTGGTAGACTTAATTGGGGCAATGTGTTAAATTGGCCGCAAGGTTGTGGTGGATGTGATTTTCATAAACCTTCACAAGATTTGGTCAATGCATATAAAACAATAAATGGGCTTCCTGATTTTAATGATTTTGAAGGTTCTGATTACAATTATGCAACCAAAAATAGTGAAGTAGATCCTCGTTTGTATCATACCGTTGCTATGCCTGGTTATCCATATAAATATGATACCGATACAATCTATAGAAAGAGTTGGAATCGTAATGAGGCTGTATATGGTGACTATGCATCTCTTAAGGAATGTTGTTCTCCTAATAGTACTGAATATATTAAGGTAGATCCATTTTATGGCACTACTACTAACCAGATAGAGTTGAGATATGCTGATATTTTATTATTAAAAGCTGAAGCTGAGATAGAACTTAATAGTAATATTCCCGATGCGATGTCAATTATTAATCAAATTCGAATGCGTGCAGGCAGTACACAGAGTATGTCTTTAATAAAGAATTGGGCAACAAACTGCAAAATTTCTACTTATCCCACAACAGGAGTTAGTCAGGAATATGCCCGTCAAGCTCTTAGATGGGAACGAAGATTAGAGCTGGCGATGGAGGGACAAAGATTCTTTGATTTAGTTAGATTGGGTATAGCGAAACCTACATTAAATAATTATTATAGGCATGAGGCTAAGGTGTCAGCCTATTATCACAATGCTAAATTTGATGCTGATCATGATGAATATTGTCCTATACCTTATAATCAGATTTACTATGCAGGTGGTGTAGATGGGGTTTATAAGCAAAATCCTGGTTATTAAAATGTATTTAAATAGAGTAAAGTTGCACTAACTTTATAAAGTTAGTGTGGCTTACCTTTTTAATGAGAGAAAAATGTAAAGTAGTTTTAATCACTTTTCCTTTCTATATTGTATTTTAAATTGAAAATATAAACAATAATAATGGAATATCTAAGAAAATACCTAGTTACTGCTATGTTAACTTTATGCTGTATATTGACAGAAGCGCAAACCGTTGGGGCTGTGCAGCAGTTGAGTGATAATCATGCAATGATACGTGTACAAACGAGTAGCCGATACTTGCTTATTCCTGTTGAAGAAAAAGAGGACAATGCGCATATCCGTGTAATAAAAGATGGTACACTCATTTTGGAATTCAACTGTCGTCTTGCTATTGACAAAATGGACTACTATGTTCCGTTGGAACTCAAAAACATAGAGGGCATGGGAAATGATGTTTTACTTGATGTTTCTTTTACAGGTAATCGTAGGTCTATAGGATTATTAAGAAATTTTGCCTGCTGGAAATTGATGAAGGAATCTGATTATTTTGATACTGTCAATCGTGAGAAATATCGACCTTCTTACCATCATACTCCTTTATGGGGATGGATGAATGACCCCAACGGTATGTTTTATAAAGATGGGGAGTGGCATCTCTTCTTTCAGCATAATCCTTATGGATCTCAATGGGAAAATATGAATTGGGGACATTCTGTAAGCACTGACCTGATACATTGGACACAACTGCCTGAAGCTATTGAGCCGGATGGACTGGGTACGGTCTTTAGCGGTTCGTGTGTCGTAGATTCGACTAATACGGCTGGGTTTGGCAAAGGTGCTGTCATTGCGTTCTATACTTCTAATGGTGAGAATCAGACTCAGAGTATGGCTTATAGTACTGATGATGGCCGTACATTCACGAAATATCCAGGTAATCCTATTGTCACTTCTGATGTACCGGATTTTCGTGATCCTCATGTTTTCTGGAATCAGGAAGCTGGTATATGGAATATGATCCTTGCAGCCGGACAGGAAATGCGTATTTACTCTTCAAGAAACTTAAGAGACTGGATGTACGAGAGCAGTTTCGGACAAGGTTATGGTAGTCATGAAGGGGTATGGGAATGCCCTGATTTGATGGAATTGCCTGTACGTGGTACCAACAAACATAAATGGATGCTTATTTGCAATATTAATCCGGGAGGTCCTTCTGGAGGTTCTGCTACACAGTATTTTGTTGGACAGTTTGATGGTCATAGGTTTACTTGTGAGTCTAAACCTGAAGTAACTAAATGGCTGGATTACGGAAAGGATCATTATGCTACTGTAACCTTTAGCAGTGCTCCCGATGGACGTCATGTAGCTATGGCATGGATGAGTAATTGGCAATATGCTAATGTTGTTCCCACCAAACAATTCAGAAGTGCGAATTCTTTGCCGCGTGATATCGAACTCTTTAAGGATGTTGATGGTGAGTATTATATAAGTACTACTCCTTCTCCAGAATTAGTCGCATTGCGAGGCAAGGAAGTAAAGTATGGACAGTTTAGCGTACACAAGAAAACAATCTCTATGAAACTTCCTCTCAATGCGGATGGACTATATGAAATATTAGCAGACATCAATAATTCAAATATCACTAATATTATGTTGAGTAATGCTGATGGTGACAGAGTGCTAATGACGTATAATTCGGCAAAGCATACATTCGGTATGGATAGACGAAGAAGTGGACTTGTGGATTTCAGCTCAGACTTTCCGTCTGCTACCGTTGCTCCGACATCAGCAAGTAAACATCAGACTTTACGTATGTTTATTGATCGCAGTAGTATTGAGATATTTGATGGAGATGGAAGATTTGTAATGACAAATCTTGTGTTTCCACGTAGTCCTTTTACTACAATATCTTTTCAATCGAATGGTAGAAGTAAGATAAACAATTTAAAGGTGTGGAATATTAAA
>JAGPJJ010000092.1:2981-7853 GCA_018054505.1 Prevotella sp. | reverse complement strand
AAAGTATTTAATGGCTTTCTTTTTACTCATGTTTTGTTCCGCATAAGCTGTGTAGAAAGGCAATCCCATAAATATTCCGTCTAGCCACACTTGATTTGCGTAAATTGCTTTGTGCCACCACACTCCCTCTTTGGTACGAGGTTGGTTTTCCAATTGTTTGAATAAAGTCTTTAAAGCCTTGTCTACATTCTTTTCTGGTTGTAAATTGTTCATTCTAAGTATGAACTTAGCAGTACGTACATTATCTAGATTGAAATCCTTATATTCATATCCTGTGATATTGCCATTTGCATCAATCATCTTTGCAGGATATTCCTTCAAATAGTTTATGATTTCTGAATTCTTGTATGTTTCATAAGCGTCAAGCATAGCCTCTTGTTCTATTCCCATTACATAGCTCCATTTAGGTTTAGTAGAGAAATCCAGAAGATATGGATGCGCATTTCTTTTCATTTCAGATGAAACCAACCATTCACTATAGTTCTTAAAGGGTTTATCAAGTAACACCAATGAACCATTAATGTATGTATTCTCAATGTTTAGATCGTGGCTCATTCCGGTACGCATAACTCCTTTGTCTTGCACACCGTTGAAAGTACAGTTCTTTACATTTATATTATAGATATTATCTGCATCATCGAGCCCGTTAAGTAAAATGCCGTATTTGCTTTTTTGGCATGTTACATTTTCCATATAAACATTTCTTACAATAGGATTGAAACCACGTTTTGCAGCTTCTTTTGGTTCGTAGTTCAAATTGATGCGCATCACTGCTTCATGACATTGTCCCACTTCCACATTGCGCATGTATATATTCTCAGTCACACCTTCACGACAAGAGTTTGTCTTTATACGTAATACTCGTTCTAGATTTGGTGAGTCCATTTTGCAGTTCTCAACAAAGACATTGTTACAGCCACCAGATATTTCAGAGCCTATTACAACACCACCATGTCCGTCTTCCATCACGCAGTTTCTAACAATAATGTTTTTGCTTGGAATATTCCATTTTCTTCCATCTGCATTTCTTCCGCTCTTTATAGCAATACAGTCGTCACCTGTATGAAAATTACAATTATCAATGATTACGTCTTCACAGCTTTCTGGGTCACAGCCATCACCATTAGGACCGTTGTTCCAAACTTTAACCCCTTTTACTGTGATGTTTTTTGAAAGTAATGGATGCATAACCCAGAAAGGAGAGTTAAGCAGAGTTACATTTTCAATAAGAATGCCTTCACATTTATACAAGTTAATGAGTTGTGGGCGCATTCCCAATCCCTTCATATTGCGTTTTTCAATTGGTGTTCCGTTTTCAACGAACTCAAATAATTTTGGTCTGCCAATATTTTGATTTTCTGTGACTTTCTCATTTGCTTTAAACCAATCTTTTCCGCACATCTTCCACCATGTTTTTACGCTTCCATTGCCATCAATGGTTCCTTCACCAGTAATTGCAATGTTTTTTTCTCCGTAAGCATATATACAAGGTTGATAGTTCATACAATCCATACCTTCCCATCGTGTTTTAACAATAGGGTAGAGGCTTGTATCAAAAGCAAATATAATATGTGCGCCTTTCTCTACAACAAGATTAACATTACTTTTTAGAGTAATGGCTCCTGTATTCCAGGTTCCTGAAGGAACTATTACCTTTCCGCCACCAGCTTTTGAACATGAAAGAATGGCTTTGTTAATTGCAATCTGATTCTTTGCAGCAGACAGATTAATTCCTGCTCCATACTTTGTGATAACAAAACTCCGATTTGCAAACTCCGGTTGTTTCACTCTTTGTTCAATCTGTTTGTATGTGTTGTCATTCCATCCTTGCGCAGCAATAGCGATAGGACATAACAGCAGTGCAATCAGAATAGTTTTAAAACATCTCATGATATAAATTTTTTATTCTATTATTTTTTTGATTAATATTTTAAGTAGTGAAAATCACAAAAAGAAAACAGATAGTATGTCTTCGCAGACATAACATTCCATAATCGAAATGTCTTTTCTATATTTCACGTTGCAAATATAAAAAAAATATATTTATTTAATGCTCAATATTCGTCTAAAATACATCACTTTTTGTTAAGTGGTTGATTTATAGTTAATTATAAGTTCGGTAAATGATGCAAAAAAATGAGTGATAATGATAGAAAATAGAAGTGAAAAATAATTGTTGATATTAAATTTAGTGTTAAATACTGAATTTATATGTTATAAAATTTGTTTTTTTGATTTATATAATTTATATTTGCCACATGTTTTTAAGATTTAGTTTTTTACTAAATCGCCCTTGAGGTTGGATGCATCCTGCGCCAACCTCTTTTTTTTATATGTTAAAAATTTGTCTGTAACGAAAAAATATTTTATCTTTGTGGCAAATTAATACTTTAAAAGCAATATAACCAATTCGCCTATTGAAGCAATTTTACTTGGAATTTAAAACATTTACAAGATGAAGAATCTGGCCGTTATGACTGATGAAGAGTTGGCATTATCTTATGTCAATGGGGACAATAGGGCTTTTGACGAATTGTTATTGCGTAATCAGTCAAAAATATTTTCATATATTCTGTTCGTGGTTCGTGATCGCGATACAGCTGATGATGTTTTCCAGGAGACGTTTGTTAAAGTGGTTGTTAAGCTTCAACAAGGCAAATATGTTCCAAGTGGAAAATTCTCAGCATGGGTACTTCGTATAGCTCACAATGTGATAATGGATCTTTATCGCGGACAGAAATCACAAAAGATTATAGATGCTGTCGATGACAATGATCTTTCAAATATTGCCGGAAATGATCTGATTATCGGCAACGTTGAAAGTCAGTTTGTGAATACTCAGGTTATGAGTGATGTCAGAAAAATGATGAATCTACTTCCTACCACTCAACGTGAGGTTGTCTATATGCGTTATTTTCAGCAGATGTCATTCAAAGAGATAGCCGATACCACCAACGTTAGCATAAACACAAGTTTAGGACGAATGCGTTATGCTATTTTAAATTTAAGAAGAATGGCAAGAGAACATAATGTTGTTCTTCAGCTTGTCTAAAGATTCTTCAGTGATTTAATTGTCGAAATAGGGTCTGAACTTTTGAATACGTAGCTTCCGCTTACCAACACGTCAACTCCAGCTTTTACTAGTATGGGAGCTGTTTCTGCATTTACGCCTCCATCAACTTCTATCAGCGTATTTGTTCCTGCATCGTCAATCATCTTACGAAGTCTTTTTACCTTTTGTATAGTATTCTCAATGAACGTCTGTCCACCGAAACCTGGATTTACGCTCATCAGCAGCACCATGTCTACATCGTCAATAATATCTTCAAGCATGCTTACTGGAGTTGCTGGGTTTAAAGTTACAGCAGCCTTCATGCCAGCATTGTGAATTTGTTGTACAGTGCGGTGTAGATGCGTGCAAGCCTCATAGTGCACATTCATCATCATTGCACCAAGTTTTGCAGTTCGCTCAATATATTTTTCAGGATGCATAATCATGAAATGTACGTCAAGTGGTTTCTTACAAGTCTTACTTACAGCTTCTAGGATAGGGAAACCGAAAGATATGTTAGGAACAAACTCGCCGTCCATAACGTCCATATGTAACCAATCAGCCTCACTTTTGTTAATCATTTCTATATCTTCCTTTAGATTAAGAAAGTCAGCCGACAATAGTGAAGGCGATACCAATGTATTCATCTTTAAGTGGTTTTAAAATATTAGTTAAGACAAAATACCTCTTGTTTGCCATTTACCGTTATCACTCTATAGGTATAGGCAATTTGCCTTATAATCTTTAAAGTCTTTTCAGATGGTTGGGCTTCTTTTTGAGTAAAATACTTCATAGGCACTCTGCTTTTGTTATTAATATATTATTGAAACGCATCATATCCTTTATTATTGTGCTATAAATAATAAAATAATAGCTCTTTTTTTTTACTTACATAAAAAAAGCCGAAGCATATTTGCTTCGGCCCATTAATATTACAATCATGAATGTGAATTAACCAACTTCAATCTTTCGTTGAACTTTTTGTTCTACTTTTTCAATCTTAGGCAACTGAATTATCAAGACCCCATCTGTGACCTTTGCACTGATATTTTCCTTGTTCACATTGTCTGGAAGTGAGTAAGTCTGCTGATAGTTCGTATATGAGAACTCTCGACGCAGATAACGCTCTTTCTTGTTATCTTCTTTGTGTTCCATTTTATTCTCAATGGCGATATCAAGATCACCATCATTATTGATGTTAACACGACAGAATTCCTTTTTGATTCCAGGCACTGCAACTTCCATTGTATAAGCTGTTTCGTCCTCTTTAACGTTAACAGCTGGTGCTGTAGAATTCATTCGTCTCATTGCACTGTCATCAAAGAAATCATTGAATGCATTGTCTAACCAATTGTTGTTTGTACGTAATACTGGAAACCACATAATAAAACCTCCTAATTATTATTTTGTTAAACATATATTCGTCTGGATTCTGTACCTTTCGGCTTCGATATCCGATAACCAAAATGCAACAAATATGCCACCATACTAATACTGACTTTTCGTCAGTAAATGTGAACTAAATTAACTATTTATATGACATTTACTGCCAATATTGTCAGTTATGTTTAGAAAAGGATGAACTTTTTTCTTTGATATTCAACTCATTTGATGTACCTTCGCAAAATGAACAACTAATTACTTAAAGATAAATCTAAAATGAAAAGACTTTTGCTAGCAACAGTTCTTATTATATCTTCGTTGACCGTTATGGCCAAAGATATTGTATGGTATGATGGTCATTGTCCTATTACTTATACGATACAAAGTAAATGCAAACTTGTTGTAAATACAGCTTTAGATATGTTTTCTGCCGACAT